>JAEZYO010000934.1 GCA_023419055.1 Pseudomonadota bacterium
CGCTGCAGGTACGAGGGAAGCCAGGTCAGGTAGAACCACCAGACCGGATCCGTCAGCATCTTCGCGAGGCAGAAGGCCCAGGCCTCTTTGTAGCGAAGCAAGGACTGCCAAGGGATCTTCACGGCAGCCGCCGGTGGCTCTTGGTCGCTCCGGATCAGCGCGAGCTCTTCGCTAGAAAGCCGCTGGTGCTCCTCCGGAGTCCGATAGGCGCGCATCCAGACGGCGAGCCACACGAAGCCCGTGAGGCCGACGGCGATGAACGCCGCTTGCCAGCCCCAGACCGCGGCCATCGCCATCATGCCGCCCTGCAGCATGGCGCCGAAGTTGGTCCCGGTGTTGAAGATGCCCGTCGCGAACGCGCGCTGGCGCTTCGGGAACCACTCGGCGACCGCCTTGACGCAGGCGGGGAAATTCGTCGCTTCACCGAGCCCGAGCACGAAACGCGCGATCGCGAACCCGAGCGCGGTCGTGGCGAGCGAGTGACTCATCGCCGCGACGCTCCAGATCACGACCCCTATGGCGAGCCCGTTGCGCACGCCGAAGCGATCGAGCATGCGGCCCGCTACGGGAAACATCAGCGCGTAGGCGAGCTGGAAGGAGAAGTTGATCCAGCCGAACTGCGCGTCGTCCCAGCCGATCTCGTGTTTGAGGAGAGGCGCCATCGCGCCGAGCGACACGCGGTCGACGTAGTTCAGGAACGTGACGAAGAAGAGCAGCGCGCAGATGTACCAGCGCAGACCGCGGACTTTACCCGCGACCTTGGCCGCGACGGACATGGTTTGAGTCATCTCGAGCCTCTCCCCCCGAGAGCCACGGATATAACAGATGCCGACTCGAACCGCGGCAAGAATTTGGCTCCAAAATCGAACTTTATCGCGCGTCAACTCGAACATTCGATCTGACAGACAAGCACGCTCCCGTGCGCTCCATGAAGTGAGCGACGCACCGAAGCGATCGAGTGTCAGGACTAGTCACGACTCGTGATCGAAAGCGCGCGCCTCTGCATTAAGGGGTCCGGAGCGCGTCGCGGTGAACGCGTCGCACGCGTTCCTTCGAAGCGAGGCCTGAACTCCGTGCGCGTTCACGCGAACCCCGGCAGTGCCCCTTTGCCCGGCGACGAAAGCACCATGACATCATCGAACCTCGAGCCCGACCGGCTCATCTTCAGCGGCACGGCGTCCACGCGCGGCCGAACCCTGGCCGTTTCACCGCAAAATAGCGATCTTTCACACCTCCACTACGGTCGCGTCCTCCTCGACGCGAGCCTGCCCGGGGTAAGCTTCGAGACCGGCGAGCGGGAGACGGCGCTCCTCTGCATGCGTGGTTCCTGCCGGATCCAGGTCGGAAACGAAGCCCTCGAGATCGGCCAGTACGACGCGATCTACGTACCGCGCGACTCCACGGTAGACATCACGACCTCGGGCGAGGTGGACCTCGTGGAGTGCGCCGCGGAGGTCGAAGGCGACTATCCGCTGCAGGTCGTGCGCTACGCCGACGTAGAGAAAGACCCGAGCTTGAAGTTCACGGCGGGCGGCCCCTCGACGACCCGACACTTGAACATCCTCATCGGCAAGAACATCAAGGCAGGCCGCATCCTCGCCGGCTTCACGCGTTCGATGCCCGGCAATTGGACGAGCTGGCCGCCCCACGAGCACACTCGGCTGCTCGAAGAGGTCTACGTCTACTTCGACATGCCGGACCCCGCGTTCGGGATCCAGCTCGTCTACACCAAGCCGGATCGTCCGGAGTTCGTGAGCCTGGTGCGAGATGGCGATGCGGTCCTGATGCCCGCCGGGTACCACCCCAACGTCGCGGCGCCCGGGCACGGCATCAATTTCGTCTGGATGATGGCGGCACACCGCGAGGTCGAGGATCGTCAGTTTGGGGTGGTGAACGTGCAGCCCGGCTTCGATGAGGCTGGCTCAGGGCTCGAAGCCAGCCAGCGGGAAACAGCGGCGCGATGAGCGCTGGACCTTTCGCCCTGGACGGGCTCTCGGCGCTCGTTACGGGCGCCGCCACGGGGATCGGGCGCGCCATCGCGCTTTCGCTCGCAGAAGCGGGAGCCAACGTGGCGTGTCACGGGAACAACCGGCCCCCCGAGGAGACCTGCGCGAGCGTCGAGGCGCTCGGCCGAAAGAGCGTCGCCCTACGCGGGGACCTCGCGCACCGCGAGACGGCGCCTGCGCTCGTGGACGGCACGGTCTCGGCGCTCGGGGGCATCGACATCTTGATCAACAACGCCGGCATGATCCGGCGCGCTCCGGCCACCGAGTTTTCGCTCGACGATTGGGAGCTCGTGCTTTCGGTGAACCTCTCGAGCGTGTTCCAGCTCTGCCAGCTCGCCGGGCGTCGCATGATCGCAGCCGGGCGCGGCAAGATCGTGAACGTTGCCTCCTTGCTCACGTTTCAGGGAGGGATCACCGTGCCCGCGTACGCTGCTTCCAAAGGCGGTGTCGGGCAGCTCACCAAAGCGCTCGCCAATGAGTGGGCCGCCCGTGGCGTCAACGTGAACGCGATCGCGCCGGGCTACATCAAGACCGAGAACACCTCCGCCCTTCAGAGAGACGAGACCAGGAACCGCCAGATCCTCGAGCGCATCCCTGCCGGCCGCTGGGGTGAAGCCGCCGACCTGGGCGGCGCGGCGGTCTTTCTCTGCTCGAGAGCAAGCGACTATGTCCACGGGCACACGCTGGTAGTGGACGGAGGTTGGATGGGACGATGACGGGTATCAAGCTGCGATCCTCGGCTGATTGTCGGTTCGACTGCGTGAGCCTCGGAGAGGTCATGTTGCGCCTCGATCCGGGCGAAGGTCGCATTCACACCACGCGCTCCTTTCGTGCTTGGGAGGGCGGCGGCGAATACAACGTCGCTCGCGGTCTCCGCCGCTGCTTCGGCCTACGAACCGCGATCGTCACGGCGCTGGCGGACAACCCGGTGGGCAGGCTGGTCGAAGATCTCATGCTGCAGGGCGGGGTCGATCTCTCGTACTTGCGCTGGCTCAAGTACGACGGCGTCGGTCGCGAAGCTCGCAACGGCCTGAACTTCACCGAGCGCGGCTTCGGTCCGCGCGGCGGCGTCGGCTGCTCCGATCGCGGGCACACCGCGATCTCTCGCATGCAGCCCGGTGACGTCGACTGGCGCGAGCTCTTCGGCCGCTCCGGGTCGCGCTGGTTCCACACTGGAGGCGTGTTCGCCGCGCTCTCGAAGAGCACGCCCGAGGTGGCGCAAATCGCCATGAAAGAAGCCCGCGCGGCAGGCACGCGCGTCTCCTACGATCTCAACTACCGCGACTCGCTCTGGCGCTCCTTCGGCGGGCAAGAGCGCGCGAAGGAGGTGAACCGCTCGCTCGCTCCGTTCGTGGACGTGCTCTTCGGCAACGAAGAAGACTTCTCCGCAGCGCTCGGCTTCGACCTCGAGGGAGTCGACGAGGGCTTCAAGGAGCTACCGATCGAGAGCTTCAAGCGCATGATCGAGTCGGTCGTGCGCACGTACCCGAACGTCACGACCGTCGCGACCACGCTTCGAACCGCACATTCGGCCAACGTCAACGGCTGGGGCGCCCTCTGCTACCACCAGGGCGAGTTCTACGAGGTCCCGCAGCGCGGGGTCGAGATCATGGACCGCGTGGGCGGCGGCGACTCCTTCGCCTCGGGCTTCATTTACGGGCTCCTCGGTGACAAGGGCCCCCAGTGGGCGCTCGAGTGCGGCGTCGCTCACGGCGCGCTCGCCATGTCGACGCCGGGCGACACGACGATGGTCACGCTCGCGGAGGTGACGCGGGCGATGAAGGGGTCGGGAGCGAGGATCGAGCGATGAGCCGCGCCGAAATCTGCGCTCGAGTCGAAGCGGCCGGGCTCGTACCGGTCGTGCGCGCCCCCTCGCCCGGGCTCGCGATCCGCGCCGTGGACGCGCTGCTCGCGGGCGGGATCTCGGTGTTCGAGATCACGATGACGGTGCCCGACGCGGTGCGCGTGATCCGCACGCTGCGCGATCGCTTCACCGGGCGCGCGCTCGTCGGCGCCGGCACCGTGCTCTCTGCCGAGGACGCCCGCGCGTGCCTCGATGCTGGCGCCGAGTTCGTGGTGAGCCCCGGCCTCGACGTCGAGACGATTCGCGTGGTGCAGGACGAGAAAATCCCGATGATGCCGGGAGCCCTCACTCCGACGGAGGTGATCAGCGCCTGGAGGGCAGGCGCGGATCTCGTCAAGATCTTCCCCTGCTCCGCGCTCGGGGGCGCCAAGTACCTGAGGGCCCTGAAGGGCCCCCTACCTCAGATCAAGATGATGCCGACCGGCGGAGTATCCGCGACGACCGCCGCCGACTATCTCGCCGCGGGCGCTGCCGCGCTCGGTGTCGGCTCCGAGCTCGTCGACGTCGCGGCTCTCGAAGAGGGGCGCGACGCGGTGCTCACCGAGCGGGCCCGCGAGCTCGTGGAAGTCGTCGCCAAGGCGCGTTCGAGAGCCTGAAGGTTTCCATGTCCGAAGTAGTCGTGGTGCGCGCCTCCACGTCGATCGACTCGGCAGGACCTCGCCCGCCCTTCACCCCTGCCCGCGAAAAATACCTCGGATGACCCACCACTCCGCAGCCACGATCAAACCGTTTCTCGACGCCGACTTCTTGCTCGAGACCAGGACCGCCATCGAGCTCTATCGCGAGTTTGCGGCGCCGCAGCCGATCATCGACTATCACTGCCACCTGCCGCCGGACCAAATCGCGGACGATCATCGTTTCCGGACGCTGACGGAGATCTGGCTCGACGGTGATCACTACAAGTGGCGGGCGATGCGCACCGACGGCGTGCCGGAGTCCCTCATCACCGGGGACGCCGGCGCCTGGGAGAAGTTTCAGGCTTGGGCGGCTACGGTGCCGCACACGCTCCGGAACCCGCTCTACCACTGGACCCACATGGAGCTCGCCGTTCCGTTCGGTGTCCGCGACACCCTGCTCGGGCCCGATACGGCGCGAGCCGTCTACGACCACTGCAACGCGGCCCTCGCGAGCGAAGGATTCACGACTCAGGGCCTGCTCGAACGCTTCAAGGTCAAGGTGGTCTGCTCCACTGACGACCCCGCCGACGACCTCGCCGCACATCGACGGCACGCGGAAAATCCCGGCGCGTTCACGAAACTCTACCCCACCTGGCGTCCGGATCGAGCGCTCGCTCTTCAGAACCTCGACGGTTGGAACCGGTGGATCGATCAACTCGAGAAGAGCGCCGGCGTGGCGATCGGAAGCTATCGCGACTTTTTCGACGCGCTTCATCGCCGTCACGCCTTCTTTCATGAGCTCGGCTGCCGAGCTTCCGATCACGGACTCGATCGGATCTACTTCTGCGAGTACTCCCCGAGCGAGGTCACGGCGATCTTCGACAAGGCGCGAGCCGGAACGCCCCTATCCTCAGACGAGGTCGAGAAGCTTCGCGCGGCTCTGCTCCACGAGTTCGCGCTGATGGATCACGCGCGCGGCTGGGTGCAACAGTTTCACCTCGGCGCGATGCGCAACAACAACGCCCGCGCCCTGCGCCGACTGGGCGCCGACGCAGGCTTCGATTCCATCGGCGACGAACCTCAGGCTCACGCGCTCTCCCGCTTCCTCGACCGCCTCGACAGCACGAACCAGCTCGCGAAGACGATCCTCTACAACCTGAACCCGGCCGACAACGAGGTGTTCGCGACCATGCTGGGCAACTTCCAGGACGGGTCGGTGCCCGGCAAGATGCAGTTCGGGAGCGCCTGGTGGTTCCTCGACCAGCTCGACGGCATGGAAAGGCAGCTGAACGCGCTGTCCAACATGGCCCTCCTTTCGCGCTTCGTCGGCATGCTGACGGATTCGCGAAGCTTCCTCTCCTACTCGCGCCACGACTACTTCCGGCGCCTTCTCTGCAACTTGCTCGGCAAGGACGTGGAGCGTGGTCTCTTGCCGAACGATCGCGCACTTCTGGGCAAGCTCGTCGAGGGCGTGTGCTTCGAGAACGCGCGCGACTACTTCCAGTTTCGACTCGACTGACGGCACTTTTCCGTCGGCGACACAATGCGAACTCGCGGTGATCGAGCCGCGCAAGCTCCGCATTAACGCTGTCGAGTTCGAGAGCAGCGCCGATGTGCGCTCGAGCTCCGTCCGAGGGTAGGTCCATGTTCAAGCTCAGTCGTTGCTCCTTGTTGCCCTTGTTCACGCTCGCCGTGGCGTGTGGTTCCGAAGCGGAACCCGGGACGAGTACGACCACCGGCGCGGGAGCAACGGGTGCTGGCGGCGTGCCCGCGACGGGTGCTGGCGGCATGGCTGGAACCGCTCCCACCGGAGGCGGCGGGGGGCCCGGAGCGGGTGGTGGTGGAGCTCCGGGCAGCGGCGGCACCACCGCGCCGGGAACAGGTGGTTCTTCGGGAGGAATGTCTACCGGCGGCACGGCTGGAACCGGTGCCAGCGGCGGAAATGCGGGAGCGAGCTCCTCGGGTGGCACGGCCGGCACGAGCGCGACCGGCGGTAGCGGCGGAGAGCCTGGCGGCCCCTTCGGCAACACCACGTGCACGACGTGGCCAACGGCGACCGGCACCGAAAAGGCCAGTAACAAGGAGGTCACCAACTTCGACGGCGGGATGAAGCGTTTCACCGGCAACAGTGACGGCGGAGACGAGGGTCAGGACCCGATCTTCGTCGTCAAGAACGGCGGCACGCTCAAGAACGTGATCATCGGCGCGCCAGCCGCCGATGGCATCCACTGCGAGGGCAGCTGCACCTTGCAGAACGTTTGGTGGGAAGACGTGGGCGAGGACGCCGCGACGCTCGAGGGCAGCTCGAGCTCACAAGTCATGACCGTCGACTGCGGCGGCGCCAAAGGGGCGGAAGACAAAGTCTTTCAGCACAATGGTCCTGGCACGTTCGTCATCAAGAACTTCACCGTCATGAACAGCGACAAGTTCTATCGCTCGTGCGGCAACTGCGATGAGCAGCACGAGCGACACGTGGAGCTCATGAACATCACGACCTCGAACCTGCACACGCTCGTGGGCATCAACCAGAACTACGGGGACACGGCGACGTTCGACAACATCGTGGCGTCCTACGGCGTCGAGATCTGCGAGCGGTACCAAGGCAACGACGACGGCGACGAGCCGACCTCGCTCGGGACGGGTCCGGACGGCACGCACTGCCTCTACGACCCGAGCGACATCCACCTTCCGTGAGGCTACCTTGGCAGCAACGTCTCTCCCTGGTTCGCTCGACGCTGGCAGCGGCAGCTCGCCGAGCTCGGCGCTCCTGATTCACGACGAGGACACGGTGGCCGTCGCGCTGCGCGGCCTCGCGCCCGGCGAAATGCTCGAGATTGCCGGCGAGGCGCTCGAGGTGCTGGAGCCAATCCCGGCGGGTCACAAAGTGGCGCGCAAGGTCCACGCCGAGGGGGCGCCGGTCGTGAAGTACGGCTGGCCCATCGGGCGGGCAAGCTCTCCGATCCTGCGCGGACAGCACGTGCACTCGCACAACTTGAAAACGGCGCTGACATCCGAAGCGAGCATCGCGTATCACCCGACCCTCGAACGCCACGCTCCCGGCGTGGGGCGCACTTGGCAAGGCTACCTGCGCGCGGACGGACGAGCCGGCACCCGCAACGAGCTCTGGATCATTCCCACGGTGGGTTGCGTGGCCCGAACGGCGCAAGCGCTCGCTGCCGCTTTCGAGAAGCGGCTCGAGGCGTACCCGAACGTCGAGGCGGTGCTCGCGTTCCCCCACCCGTTCGGCTGCTCTCAGCTGGGAGACGACCTCGAAAACACTCAGAAGATCCTGGCGCGGCTCGCGACTCATCCGAACGCGGGCGGAGCTCTGATCTTGGGTCTCGGCTGCGAAAACAACCACCTCGCTGCGTTCAAGCCGTTCTTGGGGGAGTACGACGCGTCGCGACTCCGCTTCTTGTCGGCGCAGGACTCGACCGACGAGCACGCAGACGGTCTCGCGCTCTTGGAAGAGCTCGCCGAACGAGCCAACCAAGACAGGAGGAGTGAGCTCCCCGCGTCGGCGCTCGTGGTCGGCCTCAAGTGCGGAGGCAGCGACGGCCTCTCGGGCATCACCGCGAACCCGCTGCTCGGGCGCTTCGCTACACGGCAC
>JAEZYO010000954.1 GCA_023419055.1 Pseudomonadota bacterium
GCGCAAGGCTACCCCGCCCGCGCCTCCCGGAGCCGCGGACGCTGGAGCCGGGGCGGCCGCGGCCGGTGACGCCGGAGCCGGAGCCGGAGCCGGAGCCGCGGACGCTGCGGCGCCTGCGCCGGAAGGCGCCGCGCCCACCGAGGCGCCCAAGCCGGAAGTTCCCAAGCCCGAAGAGAAGAAGAAGCCCAAGCCGGGTGGTACAGTCGGCAGCGCTCCGATCGTCCCCTCGCCAGTGGCGCCCCCTTCACCCGCGGTGCCCAGCCAGCCGTAATGAAGAGACTCGGAACTCGCCTCGCTCGGGCGGTGCTCGCGGCCGCCCTCCTCGTCGCCCCGGTCGCGTCGTCGTCGCCCGTGCCGGCGAGCGAGATCGTGGAGCGCACGGAGCCGCTGCCCAAGCAGCTCGAGGGCGTGGACGTGAAGGAGCGCCTCGGTAGCTCTCTGCCGAAGAACCTCGCGTTCAAGGACGAAAACGGCAAGGACGTGGTGCTCGCCGAGTACTTCGACCAAAAAGTTCCGGTCGTCGTCACGTTGAACTATTCGGGCTGCCCGATGCTGTGCAGCCTGATGCTGAACGGCTTCACCGAGTCGCTGAAGAAGCTCGACTACACGGCCGGCAAAGAGTTCCGCATCCTCACCATCAGCATCGATCCCGAAGAGACGCCCGAGGTCGCGCACAAGACCAAGAACCGCTACCTCGGGCAGTACGGTCGCCCCGAGGCGAGCCAGGGCTGGCACTTCTTGACGGGCTCGGAGCAGAACGTCCGCGCCGTGGCCGACGCGATCGGCTTCGGCTACACGTACGTCGAGTCGCGCAAGGAGTACGCGCACCCGGCGTCGATCGCGGTCATCTCACCCGACGGGATGATAACGCGCTACCTCTACGGCCTCGAGTACCCCGAGCAGACGCTGCGACTGGCGTTGGTCGAGGGGTCCCAGGGCCGCATCGGTTCGGCCGTAGACCGGCTGATCCTCTACTGTTTTCACTACGATTCGAGCGAGGGGCGCTACGCGCCCGTCGCGCAGAAGATCATGAAGGTCGGCGGCGGCGTCAGCGTCGTGTTCCTCGCCGGCCGGATTTCGGTGTTCTTCCGCGCCGAATCCAAAAAGAAGAAGAAGTCCCCCGCCGAGAGCCCTGCGCCATGACGAACACTCCCCTGCTGCTGCAACAGGCGGCGACCAACCCACCGAAGCTGCCGCCGTCGGACGACTTCTGGATGCCGAGGTCGTCGTCGGTGACCGTCGAGAACGTCGACTGGATCTGGGACTTCATGGTCTGGATCAGCTCGCTCAGCGCGCTCCTGATCCTCGGCGCGATGGTGTACTTCTGCTTCAAGTTCAAGGCGAAGTCGCGCAAGGCCAACGAGCTCTCGGACCCGAGCACCGACCACAACACCACGCTCGAAATCGCGTGGTCCATCATCCCGATGTTCGTGGTGGTGGCGCTCTTCGTTTGGGGCTTCCGCGGCTACATGGAGCTTCGCACCCCGCCGCAGGGAGCGCTCGAGATCCGGGCCACGGGCCAGAAGTGGAAGTGGCTGTTCGAGTACCCGCACGGCTCCGAGGACGTGCTGCACGTGCCGGTAAACCAGCCGGTGCGCATCATCATCAACTCGGTAGACGTGCTGCACAGCCTCTACATTCCGAACTTCCGCACCAAGATGGACGCGGTGCCCGGCCGCTACACCGAGCTCTGGTTCAACGCGACCGAGGCCGGTGAGTTTCCGATCTTCTGCGCCGAGTACTGCGGCACCTCGCACTCGGACATGTTGAGCCGCGTCATCGTCCACGAACCCGGCGGCTACGAGAAGTGGCTGAAGGACATCGAGAAGAGCCAAGACGAGATGGACCCTGTCGAGCTCGGCAAGCTCCTCGTCGAGAAGAACGGCTGCACCACCTGCCACTCCACGGACGGGACGCCCAAGATCGGTCCCACCTGGAAGGGCATGTTCGGCCACGACGTCGCCACCAGCGTGGGCACCGTCAAGGTCGACGAGAACTACGTCCGTGAGTCGATCGAGGATCCCCAGGCCAAGATCGTCTCCGGCTTCGCGCCAGCCATGCCCACCTACAAGGGCAAATTCAACGAGAAGAAGCTCGCTGGCATCATCGCGTACCTCAAGACTCTGAAGTAAGGAGCGCACCCCCCCTATGGCTTCCCCCAGCACTACTGCGGACGTCGTCGCCCCGCCCAAGAGCGCGGAGAGCGACAACTACCTGACCCACGACAAGGGTGTCACCTCCTGGATCTTCACGCTCGATCACAAGCGCATCGGCGTGATGTACCTCGTGTCCGTGCTCGCCGCGTTCGCGCTCGGCGGCCTGTTCGCGCTCCTGGTCCGGACCGAGCTCCTCACGCCCGGTAAGACCATCGTCGAGCACGACACCTACAACCAGTTCTTCACGCTGCACGGCGCGATCATGGTGTTCCTGGTGATCATCCCAGGCATCCCGGCCGCGCTCGGCAACATCATCATGCCGCTCCAGCTCGGAGCGAAGGACGTGGCGTTCCCGCGCCTGAACCTCGCGAGCTACCACCTCTGGATCATCGGCGCGCTCTTCATGCTGAGCTCGCTCGTGATCAACGCGACCGACACGGGCTGGACCTTCTACGCCCCGTACAGCACCACCACCGAGACGGCGGTGGTCCCGGCGGCGTTCGGCGCCTTCATCCTCGGGTTCAGCTCGATCTTCACCGGGCTGAACTTCATCGTCACCATCCACAAGATGCGTCCGCCGGGCATGACCTGGTTCAGGATGCCGCTCTTCATCTGGGCGCTCTACTCGACGGCGCTGATTCAGGTGCTCGCCACCCCGGTCATCGGCATCACCCTGCTCATGATGATCGTGGAGCGCACCCTCCACATCGGCATCTTCGACCCCGCGCTCGGCGGCGACCCGGTGCTCTTCCAGCACTTCTTCTGGTTCTACTCGCACCCCGCCGTCTACATCATGATCGTGCCGGCCTTCGGCGTGATCAGCGAGATCATCACGGTGTTCTCGCGGAAGAAGATCTTCGGCTACCAGTTCATCGCGGTCTCGAGCCTCGCGATCGCGTTCCTGGGCTTCCTGGTCTGGGGTCACCACATGTTCACGAGCGGCCAGTCGGTGCTGGCCGGCTCGATCTTCAGCGCCATCACGTTCTTGATCGCGATCCCGACGGCCATCAAGGTCTTCAACTGGGTCTCGACCATGTACAAGGGGCGGATCCACCTCGATACGCCGATGCTGTACGCCCTCGCGTTCCTCTGGGTGTTCACCATCGGTGGCCTCACCGGCGTGTTCCTGGCGGTGATGAGCGTGGACGTGCACCTCCACGACACCTACTTCGTCGTTGCCCACTTCCACTACGTGATGATGGGCGGCGCGATCACGGCGCTGATGGGCGGCATCCACTACTGGTGGCCGAAGATGTTCGGCAGAATGTACGACGAGAAGCTCGGGCGCATCGCCTCCCTCCTGGTCTTCATCGGCCTGAACGTCACGTTCTTCCCCCAGTTCGTGATGGGCTCGCGCGGCATGCCGCGCCGCTATTACAACTACCTCGAGGAGTTCCAGAGCCTGCACGTGCTCTCGACCATCGGGGCGTACATCCTCGGGCTCGGCTTCTTGCTCACCGCGTTCTACTTGGTCGCCTCGTTCAAGCGGAAAGAGAAGGCCCCCGCGAACCCCTGGGGCGGCACGACGCTCGAGTGGCAGTGCGCCTCGCCTCCGCCCTACTACAACTTCCACACCCCGCCGCCCGTGACCCAGGATCCGTACACCGGGTACGAGAACATGGTTTACGACGAGAAGATCGGCGGCTATCTGCCGCGTAAGGCGAAGGCCAAGGCGTAAGCCCTCGAGACCCAGTCACCTGGCATCGGAAACGACCATGAGCGAGAGCACCTCCGAAACCTCCGCCAAGCCGAAGACCGGCTCGAGCGCCCCGCCCGAACACGGTCACGACGACCATGCTCACGACGCCCACGGGCACGGTGGGCATGGTCACGGCGACGGCCCTTACCTCGCGCACCACTTCGACACGCACCAGCAGCAGTTCGACGCCGGCAAGCTCGGCATCTGGCTGTTCCTCCTCACGGAGGTGTTGTTCTTCGCCGGCCTGTTCTGCGCCTACACCATCTACCGGGCGATGCGCCCGGAGGTGTTCGTCTACGCGCACTACTTCCTCGACACCAAGCTCGGTGCTCTCAACACCTGCGTGCTCCTCGTCAGCAGCTTGACGGCGGCTTGGGCGGTCAGGAACGCGCAGCTCGCCGAGAAGAGCAAGCTGTGCCTGAACATCGTGATCACCATTGCGTGCGCCTGCACCTTCATGATGGTCAAGTACTTCGAGTACTCGCACAAGGTGCATGACGGCCTGCTCTGGGGCCCGAACTTCAACCCGCACCAGCAGGTCTACGAGACCGAGTCGTTCAAGAGGAAGCACCCCGAGGCCGCCGCGTACGCCCAGAGGATCGCGCAGGGCATGGGCCTCGCGAAGCCCGGCGCCCCCGCTGGACACGCCGAGGTCGCGAACGCCGAGGGGACCGCCACGACGCACGGCACGGAGGCCGCCGCCACGCCGGCCGCTCCGGCTTCGAAGCACGAGGTCATCGCGAAGCTCGGCACCCCCACGCGCGAAGAGGTGGAGCCGCTGGTGAAGGCGGGCGTGATCGGCTCCAATTCGGAGCCCGACAAGCTCCGGCCCCGTAACGCCCACGTCTTTTTCAGCATCTACTTCTTCATGACCGGTCTCCACGGTCTGCACGTGCTGATCGGCATCGGCGTCTTCGTGTGGCTCCTGCTCCGCGCGATGAAGGGTCAGTTCGGCCCCAAGTACTTCGGTCCCATCGACTACGCGGCCCTCTACTGGCACTTGGTCGACTTGATCTGGATCTACCTCTTCCCG
>JAEZYO010000995.1 GCA_023419055.1 Pseudomonadota bacterium
CGCCTGGACCATGCGATCACCTCGTGAATCTTCTCGAGGGTCATCAGCGTTTTCTCGGGGCAGTCGGCGTGGGCCGACCAGAACACGATGTTGCGGCTCAGACGCTCGAGAACGTGCGCGGGAAGTCGCTCTCGCTCCGCGGAGGTCAAGTCGAACGCATCCGCCAGGACCCGCACCTGGGCGGCCTGCTCCGCGAATGCTCCGCGCAAAGGGTTCGACGAAAGGCACCACGACCAGGCCATGTACGCGACGTCTTCGAGCGGGTCGCCCGGCGCGGCCATGTCGAAGTCGATCAGCGCAGCTGGCAGGCCGTCGCGGAAAATGAAGTTGTTCGGCCCGGGATCGTGGTGACAGACGACCGCAGTCGGAGCCAGGCATGAGTTGCGTGTCACTGCGTGCAGCTGCCGGACTATGCTCGCGGCGGCGCGAAGTTGCGGATCGGCAAAGCGACCCCACTTCGCGGGGACCTCGCCGGGGTGAAAGGTGAGGATGTCACGATCTCGCGCGTCGACACCAAGATGGCGCGGCGCCCACGCGCACCCCGTGGTCTCCAAGTGCGCGAGCACGCGAGCCATGAACGGAGACGACGGCGTGAGCGGACGGCGCACCGTCTCGCCCACGCGCACCACCCCCGCCGTCAGTCGCCCCGTTGGCAACGGGATCTCCTCCTAGTTCACTCGCCGCACCGGCCATGGCTTCCAGGATCCATCCAGGATGGATGGCGCGGAGTCCTTCGGCCAATACAGGCGGAGCATGAGGACGAACTTTCCGTCTGGAGCGGGGAGCCAGTTGGACTCCTTGGCGGCACCTGGCGAGTCCTTCTGGATGTAGAGGTCGACGGAGCCGTCGGGGTTCGTCTTGAGCGTGTCTCGCTGACTCAGGGTGAAGCGGTTCTTGGGGTTTTCGACGAAGAACAACTTGTCGTCGTACATGGTCAAGGACCAGAAGCCTCGCACCGGCGGTGTCTGCCCTTTCGGCACGTGAATGACGTAGGCGTGCGAACCGTCGAGGGGCTTACCGTCGCCGTCTACTCGCGTCGGGACGTAGACCGCGTCCTCGGGCTTGTTCGCGCCGAGACCAACCGCCGTGACGAAAGCGCGGTCGAGGTAGCGCGTGCCATAGTTGCCGAGGTCGGTCTTGACGATCCAGCCATTGACCCCGTCGCGCTCGGCGAGCTCTTTCGCGTAGTGCTTGACCTTCTTCAGCGATTCCCATTTCGCGATGACTTTGGCGAGCTTCTGCTCGTCCAGCTCCTTGCCGGGTTCGATCCCGATCTTCGCCATTTTCGCGATGACGGGCGCGTCGGCAGGGGCGGGCGGGTTCTTGGCGAGCTGCGCCGCCAGAGTGCCGAAGTAGTCCTTCGCACTCATTTTGTCGACCTGGTCACGCACCGGCGTCTTCATGTCCACCGCAGGGTCGACCTTGGCGCGGGGCGGGGTGTAGGGCTTGCCGTACGCTGAAAGGGGCACGGCCGCCATCTGGTCTTGGAGCGCGTGCACCTTTTCGTAGTCAGCAGGCGTCCCCGACGAATAGATGCGACCGAGCAGCCACACCGTGTTCGTCTTCGACTTGTATTCGACGACGCCCGCGGGCAGCTTTCCCTTGAAGTTGGGCCCCGTGATGGCAAACGTCTGCGCGCCGCCGCCGGTCGTGCGTTTGCCAGGCACCTGGAACACCTCAGTCCAGGCATTTAGCATCGGTAGCAGGTAGTACCGATCATTCATGGCCGGCACGCTCACGACGTACGGCTCCTTTTCGAGGTCGAACCACGCCACGGTGTAGAGCGTGTCTGCGTTCGGCGCCGTCACGTCGCGAAACGACGCGTCCGGATACTTTCGCATCCGGGCGAATTGCCCCATGGGCGCGTGCTTCTCGCCGGCCGTGGCAGCGTTGGTCATCACCCGCCGGGTCACCTCCATCGTCACCAGCGGGTACCCGTAGACGTAGGCTTGCTCCGCGATCTCGAGCGCCTCTTTTTCGCTGATGTCACTCGAGGTCGCCTCGGGCCGAGCGTTGGCTGACAGTACCGCGAACGCCCCGACGGACAGAGCGACCCCGAGGGCACAAGCACCGAGCAGGCGCCTCGACTTCTTCTTCAAGCCAGTAGTGCGATGGATGGTGGACTGCATGACGAGAACCCGCGAGCAATCGTCATGCCCGGCGCAGCGCTCTTCAGCCAGGGCTCGAAAGTCGCGGGCACGCGCCACAAGGGTGTTCAGCTCTCGGGCTCCCGCCTCGTGTTCTGTGTCACAAATGGCGACGACGATTGCTTCTCGCGGCGGGGACTCTCTGAAGGATGCTGAAATCAAGAGCCCGCCGCCGCTCAGGCGGTAGGCTCCGTCGTCGCTCGTCGGGTTCGCAGTCGCTGTCCAACCAACGGGCGGGGCCTACTGCACGAAAGTCTCCTCGATGTAGTCGGAGATGAGCTGCAGCTCGGCGTCGCTCAGGATCGTCTCGTCCATGGCCGGCATGTGCTCGGGGCGGTTGTCTTCCTCTCCCGGATGCGTGCCTTCTCGCACGTTGCCAACGAGCTCGCCCAGCACCGCTGCGTCGGTGAGTTCGCGCGTGGTCGTCCCCCCCAGGCCGTCGGCGCCGTGACAGTTGGCGCAGTAATCGAGGTAGAGGCCTTCACCAGTGGTGGGTTGAGGAGGCGTGTCGAGATAGTCGAAGATGAGCATCAGATCGGCATCGGACACGTACATGTCGCAGCCGTCCGGGGCGAACGCTGCGTTGCAGTCTGCGTTGGCGGCGTCGTCCGCCGTACCGAAGGAGAACATCGGATGCTTGAAGCCGACGCTGGTGTCCTCCCGTCCGTTCCGTACGACCCACTCTGCGTACGGTCGCACCGGATGCTGGATCTCGGGACCGAGGGGCTTGGGGTCCGCGGCTCCGGCCGCGACTCCCTCGCCAATCAAGCCGTGGCAGGTAACGCACCTGGCGGTGTTGTAGGCG
>JAEZYO010000724.1 GCA_023419055.1 Pseudomonadota bacterium
CATCAACGAGGCGGAGCTCCTCGAGGTGCTCGCCGAGCGCCCGGACTTCCGCTACCTCACCGACATCGCGCCGAGCGACGCCACCGTGGCGGCCATCAAGGAGAAGTTCGAGGCGCGCGTGCTCATCAACCAGGTGAAGAGCGGCGCGCAGACCGAGGAGGCGAACGTGAACGCCGGCCTCGCCGCCGCTCGCCAGATCGTCGGCTTCTTCGAGCGCGGCGAAAAGAACTTCATCGTCAACAAGTGACGCTTCGCGCCCCGGGCGCGCAGACTTTACTAGCCAAGAGTGGCCCGACTTGACTATGGTCGGGCCACTCGAAGCCGAAGTGGCGGAATTGGCAGACGCGGCGGACTCAAAATCCGTTTCCAGCAATGGAGTGTCGGTTCGACCCCGACCTTCGGCACCACGACGTCCCCGATAGAGCGCGCCCCTCGAGGGCGCGCCTTCGTTCCGGACGTCGAAACCAGTGGCGGCGCCGAGCGAGCGAGGAAAAACTCGCGGGCTCCCCATGAGCACTCCGAAACGACGCGCGGTGTGGAGGCCCGATCCACCCAAGAAGGCGAAGCGAGCCCCGACCCCGGTCGGTGCGCTGGTGGAGCCCGCGCGAGAGGTCTTCGCGCAGCACGCTGGGATCGTGATGGACCGCGAGACCTGGCGGCAGGCGGTGGGCGACAGGATCGCCCAGCGCGCGGAGCCCGGCTGGATCAAGAACTCGGTGTTGACCGTGATCGTCGCGTCGTCGGCCTGGGGACAGGAGCTGAGCCTCTTGAGCGGCGAGGTTCGGAAGAAGCTCGCGCAGCACGGCATCCGCATCAGCGGTATCCGGTTCCTGGTCAAGGACGGCGCCGGCTATCGCGCTCCGGGCGAGCGACGCCGCTTCGCATCCGTGCGTCAGGCGTTGCCGCCGGATCTCGAGCGCCAACTTCGTGACGTGGAGGACGCAGAGCTGGCGGCGACCATCGCCGAAGCAGCGGAGTACTCTCTCGGCCGGAGCAGCGCGAGCCAGCCGGTCAGCGAGCGGCCACGCGCTCCAAACCCTCGAGGCGCTGCAGCACGAAGCGATCGCTCGGGCCGAACTGGTGGGCGAGGCCCTGCAAAGTCGTAAGGTACGTGCGCAGCGCCGAGAGGTTCGTCCCGTTCACCTTGCGCACCAGCGTGTACAGCTGGTCGACCACCGCGGCAGGCAGCGGGCGCTTGAGCGCGAGGTAGACCTCGAACACGTAGTCGATCCAGCGCGCCTTACCGCTCGCTTCGGCGAGCTTCATCGCGTAGGAGACCGCTCGCTCCGCTGAGCGCGGCGTCACGGAGCCCGTCGCCCGCGCGTCGTTCAGCACGTTGTTCAGCATGTTGGACATGATGCGCTCGGCTTCGTCGCCGCGGCCGAGCACGAGCACCTTGTCCGCGACCATACCGAGCAGGTCCATCGCGTCGCGCTCGCGAGTCGGCTCTTCGCCGTCGTGGGCGGCGACGTGGCTGTAGCGGGTGTTCGGGCTGGGCGCGACCTCAGGAGGAGTCGGCATCGGAGGGGGCGCTGCGGTGTCCGCCACCTTGCCCGCTTCACGGCTCATCGCCTGACGTCGCAGGAGCTCGCCGGGAACCTCGATGTTGTGGAGAGTCTCGGCAGCGCGGCGCGCTTCGCGCGGTCGGTCCGGCGACTCCGATGAACGAAGCACGAACTCTGCCTTGCCGATCTGGACTCGATCACCGTCCCTGAGCTGCTCGGGATCCTTGACCCGGCGCGTATTCAGGAACACGCCGTTCACGCTGTTGAGATCTTCGAGGGTCACCACGCCGCGCCCGATCACGAACTGTGCGTGCCGCCGTGAGACGAGCGCGTCGTCGAGCACGATGTGACACGTGGAGCTCCGCCCGACCTGCACGGTCCCCGCGCGAAGCTCGATGGTTTGGCCGCCGTGCTCGAGCCAGAAGCGTCGAGCGGACGAGTCGGTGGGATCACCGACGGATCCAGGCAGGGTGCGATTGTAGTCTTCGAAGGCCAAAATCGACCCTTAACCCTAGCTTTTTCTCGCGAGCGTCGACCAGCAAATTAGTACGCGTTCGTGACGACGCGTTCACTTTCACGCGGGCCCTTCGGTTCGTCTCAACGCGCGGCGGCGACGCGCTCGAGCCCCTCGAGCCGACCGACGAGGAAGCGCTCCGCGGGACCCAAGTTCTCGACTTCACCGTGCAGCACTTCGAGGTAACGACGAAGACCCGCGAGGTTCGGCGCCTTCACCTTGCGGAGCACGTCGTACAGATGATCGACGAGCTCCGCGGGACAGGGCTTTTTCGTGGTGGCATAGGCGCGGAAAATGTAGTCAACCCAGCTCGCGCCGCCCGTCACGCTCGCGATCTTCATCGCGTAGTCACACGCGAGGCGCAGCTGATCTTGATCCGGTTTCCGCCCGCCCTCGAGGTCGCTCAAATACTGTTCGAGCAGGGGGCCAATCAGGCGCTCCGCCTCCTCGCCTCGGCCGAGGGCGAGCGCCTTGTCCGCGAGAATCCCCATCAAGCCGAACGACGCCGTGCGCTGAGTGGGTGCCTGTACGAGAGTGTCAGTCGGCACGTCGCGCTTCGCGGAGAACTTGAGCTCCTGGCTCCCGATGACGATCACGTCGCCGTTCATCAGGCGGCGCGGGTTCTTGAGGCGCTCCCCGTTCACCTTCACGCCGTTCCTGCTCCCCAGGTCCTCGACCGACACGCCGTCCGCCGTGACGGTGAGCGCCGCGTGGTTACGCGAGACGAGCGGGTCGTCGAGCGAAAGCTGGCAGCTCGACGCGCGCCCGATCAGAAACTCTCCGACCGCCAGCTCCAGCTCTTGCTGGTTGTAGCGGAGGACGTACCTCATGAGCCCGTCAGCTGAGCGATGAAGTCCTCGAAGCCTCGATAAGCTTCGAGGTCCTCGGGTCGAGGCCCACCGTTCGTCTCTAGGCTTTCCATGACACGACGCGCAGCAGGGATGAGTGTACTTCGTTGGGCGGGAGGAAGAGTAGTCAGTGTCCTGCTCATGTGGGAAGCCGGCAGCTCGGCCAGCCGAGCGTAGACCGAGAGGATCCAGCTTGCCCACGCCGCGTCGCCTCGGGCGACCGCTACGCTCGTGGCGGCGTCGGCGACCGCCTCCAAAATGCCTCGATCGAGCGCGCTCCCCAGCGCGATTCGCCGCTCGATTTCGGCGCGGACGCTCTCGAGCAGCCGCTCGGCGTCCATGAGGGCGCCGCGCGTGACGGCCTTGGAAAGGGCTTCCGCGCCGAGCTCCAGCCCCCAATCCCGACTAGAAGGCACGCTTCCAGGCCCTTCGTCCTGTCGCTCGCGAGAGCCGCAAGCCGGGCAACGGGTGAGCTCCAGGGCATACGGAACTCCGCAGGCGCCGCAATAGACCATGGCCCCGGTCGCCCGCATCGTCCCCTGGTCAGGAAGCACGCTGGCGCCGAAAACGAGCTCTTGCGGGCCGACCCGGATCCGATCGCCGTCGGCGAGCGCGACCTCCTCGTGCACCGGCTTGCCGTTCACGAAGACGCCGTTTCGGGACTTCATGTCGTCAATCGACGCACCTGCGCG
>JAEZYO010001045.1 GCA_023419055.1 Pseudomonadota bacterium
GCTCCCACTCGAGCACCCTTTCGGTGCGTGCTACGAGCCCGTCAGTTTCCACAGCGCGCGTGCTTTAGCACGCCCGACCCGCGCGCGCCGCGCACGCTCGGGTCAGACGGGCGCTCTTCGCGCCGCAAGGGAGAGTCGGCCGGAATCAGCCATGCTACCACCCTGCCATGCGGATCACTGCGAGGACGGCATGACGAAGGGAAACTCGAGAGACGACCTCATCCCCCGCTCCGTACTGTTCGGCAACCCCGAGCGCACCGGCGTGCAGATGAGCCGCGATGGCAAATGGATCTCGTGGCTCGCGCCCTTGGGCGGCGTGCTCAACGTCTGGGTCGCTCCCTCCGAGGACCTGAGCCGGGCGCGACCGCTCACCGCCGACAAGACTCGCCCCGTCTTCACGTACTTCTGGGCGTTCGACAACCAGCACCTGCTCTACCTGCAGGACAAGGCGGGCGACGAGAACTTCCATCTCCACCGCGTCCTAGTCGGGACGGGGGACGTCAAAGACTTGACCCCGATCGACGGCGCTCGCGCCGAGGTCCAGGCGCTCTCCGAGCGGCGCCCCGGTACGGTCATCGTCGGCCTCAACGACCGCGATCCGTCGGCCTTCGATGCGTACTCGATCGAGCTCTCGAGCGGCGAGAGGACCCTCGTCGCAGAGAACGATCAGGGGCTCGTGGGCTTCGTGTTCGACAACGACCTCCGCCTGCGCTTCGCGCACAGGATGGACGAGTCCGGCGCGATGATCACGCTCGTCAAGGACGGCGACGGCTGGAAGGAGTTCGACAAGGTCGGCGCAGAGGATCTGCTGACGACCGCGATCATCGGCTTCGACGCTCCGTCCACCTCCTACTTCGCGTTCGACAGCCGCGGCCGCAATACCTCCGCGCTCTACCAGGTCGACGTCACGACCAAGAAAAAGACCCTGCTCTTCGAGGACGAGCTCTCCGACGTCGGCGAGCTCATCGTGCACCCGACCGAGCACACCGTGCAGGCGGTCAGCGTCGACTACGACAAGCCTCGCTGGGTCGTCCTCGACGACACCATCCGGCGCGACATCGACGCGCTCACCGAGATCGGCGGAAGTCGGCCCGCGATCACCGCGACCACGCTGGACGGCAAGCAGTGGGTGGTCGCCTTCCTCAGCGACGTCGGCTCGACCAAATACTTTCGATGGGACCGAGCCGAGCAGAAAGCGCAATTCCTGTTCAGCGCGAAGCCGGCGCTCGACGAGCAGCCGCTCGTTCCGATGCGCCCCGTCACCATCGAGACTCGCGACGGGCTCGAAATGGTCAGCTACCTCAGCCTCCCTTCGCAGGTGGCGGAAGAGGGCGCTGGAGTGAAGACCAAGGCGCCCGTTCCGATGGTGCTGCTCGTCCACGGCGGACCGTGGGCACGCGACCACTGGGGCTTCGACCCGCTCCACCAGCTGCTCGCGAACCGGGGCTACGCCGTCTTGTCACCGAACTTTCGCGGCTCGACCGGCTTCGGAAAGCGCCTCACCAACGCCGGCGACAAGCAGTGGGGCAAGAAGATGCACGACGACCTGCTCGACGCCATCGCCTGGGCCGTCTCGCGCGGCATCACCACCCGGGACAAGGTCTGCATCATGGGCGGCAGCTACGGTGGCTACGCGACGCTTGCCGCGCTGACGCTGACGCCCGACGAGGTTGCCTGCGGCGTCGACATCGTCGGTCCCTCGAGTCTCGTGACTCTGCTCGAGACCATCCCCCCGTACTGGAAGCCGATGCTCGAACTGTTCCACAGCCGCGTCGGCGATCCGGCTACCCCGGAGGGCAAGCAGGCGCTGCTCGACGTTTCCCCGCTCACCCACGCCCACGAGATCAGAAAGCCGCTCCTCATCGGCCAGGGTGCCAACGACCCTCGCGTCAAGAAGTCGGAGTCGGATCAAATCGTGGCTGCCATGAAGGAGAAGCAGATCCCGGTCAGCTACGCGCTCTTTCCCGACGAGGGCCACGGCTTCGCGCACCCCGAGAACAACATCGCCTTCTACGCGATCACCGAGGCGTTCCTCTCCGTGCACCTCGGCGGGTACTATCAGCCGCTCACCGAGAGCGAGCTCAGCGCCTCCTCGCTCACGATCGAAGCCGGGCGAGAGTGGCTGCCCGGCCTCCCGCGCCGCGCCGAGTAGTTGGTTGGGGGGGAGCGCCGCGGCTCGACGCCTGCCGCGCGGGATCGAGCGGCGGTCCCTTCCCGTCACTCGAACCTGCCTCGTTCGAGAATTGCAAGACCTGCGTGGTCTCCGCAAAAATGACTACGAGCCAGCGGCGCTGGCTCGCGGATCCGACTGCGTCGTTGCGCGGCGTCGATTCGTATCGGCTCGACCGCCCGACGCCGACTCGACCTTCCATCCCGGGGTGACGGCGGCGGCAGGGAGAGCAAGTCGTAAAACGCTGCGAGATGCGGAGAGCTGCACCGGCTCTAAGAACGCACGAAGAGCGGCTGGCAGCCTGAGGCCATGCTGATGCGGTCCGGGCGCTCGCGCCACGGCTTCCATCCCGTGCCAGCCCAGAGACTTGCAGATCCGGGACCGCGCTAATAGGTTCGGAGATCCTATGGGGAGCCCGAAGCAGAAGAAAGCGGTCGTGCCGCTCCTGCCGCCCGATGATCTCGAGGCGGTCGTGAAGGAGGCCGTGTTCGCGAGACCCGGAGTCACCAGCGCGACAGGCGCCAAGGGCATCAAGAAGGCGCTGCCCGCGAGCTATCAAGCCTTCGAGGGGCAAGCGAAAGCGCTCCTGCAGGCGCTCGCCTCGCGCGGTGAGGTGCACTCTTTCTCGCGAGGCAAGACCATGCACTTCTTCCCGAGGGAGCCACTCGCGGTGCTCGACGAGCGTGTGTTCGAGAGGCTGGGCACGAAGCTCGCGAGCAAGGAGGAACTCAAGGCGCTCGCGATGGGGCTCGCTCCCGGGTTCGACGTCGCGCTCGACGATTGGCTCAAGCGCCGCTTGGCCGAGAAACGCTTGTTCGAGCACGCCGGCACGGGCACGAAGAAGCAGAAACGTTACGGGACGACGCCCGATGTGCGGAAGGCTCTCGGCGCGACGCTGACGGCGCTGAAGAAAGCGCTGAAGGTGACGGACGCGCAGGGGATCTCGCGCGAAGCGCTCGCACAGCTGCTCCTGGACGAGCTCGGCGTGGAGCCGCCTCGTGGCACCGCAAGCGTTCCTGAGCAGACCGCGCCGGTGCGCGATGACGCGGCGCAACGAGAGCAATTCTTGATGGCGTTGAGGGCCCTCGGCGGTGAGCGCCCACGTGAAGCGCTGCTCTCGGTGCGAGAGCTTCGAGCACGCTTGCCGCTGAGCAAGCCAGAGTTCGACGCTCTGGCGCTCGCGCTGTCGCGCGAGGGTTCGGTGAGCCTGCACCACCACGATCATCCCCACGCGCTGTCGGAAGACGACAGGCACCTCTTGGTACAGGACGCGCGGGGCAATTACTACATCGGTATCGCACCTGGGAGGGGCAATTGAAAAAGGTTTTACCGCCGACCTCGCTCGCTTCGCTCGCGAATCCGTTTCGCGACAACGTGGTTCAGGACGCCAGGCAGGAAC
>JAEZYO010001051.1 GCA_023419055.1 Pseudomonadota bacterium
TTCCGCAGACTGCGGAGCCAAACGGTGTTGAAGGTGTTTTCGCGCGCGATCGGGGCCGCCAACGCTCGGCACGCCGAGCGCTTTCGGATCGTTCACTACTCACTGCAAAGAGATCACGTTCACTTCATCGTCGAGGCCGAGAGTGCGGTCGCGCTGTCGCGCGGCATGCAAGGCCTGGCCGTTAGGCTCGCTCATCGCATCAACCGAGTTTTGGGACGGAGCGGTACCTTCTGGGCTGATCGCTTCCACTCCAGGGAGCTTCAGACCCCGGGAGAGACGAGGCGCGCCTTGGTGTACGTGCTCGGGAACTACCGCAAGCACGAGCCCCTGCTTCGCGCAGGCATCGATCCATACTCGAGCGCCGTGTGGTTCGCGGGCTTTCGCGAGTCGAGGCCGCTACCTTTCGCGATCGGGGTCTCGGAGAGGACGCTCGATCTCGAACGCGCCCCAGTGGTAAGCGCACGGACCTGGCTGCTGAGAAGAGGGTGGCTCCAAGCGGGATGCATCTCGGTTCGCGACGCACCGTCGGCTGCGTTGCGAAGGGAAGAAGCATCCGCCGCCTCGTCGGCGCCGCGCGTCTCGCCGCACATCGCTCGTTCGTCGACGCGCCACCGCTCCGTGTTGACGTAGCGGACGGATGTCGAACGAGAGCCAGGACGGGAGCCTGCCTTCGTCGACGGCGGGACGCCAAGAACGGCAGCGAGCTAGCCGCGCGAGGGCTCGCCCATCAGGAGGCGGTTCTTGGGCGTGATCGCCGGAGGGATCGCCTGCGTGTACACGACGTAGCCGTTACTCCTCAGGGTTGCGGCGCGCGTGACGTCGATGGCCAGCGCCGGGTCCAGCCACCCGCCGAGCCCGCCTTCGGCGGCGGGGCTCTTCTCGTGGCAGCAGGGCAAGACGACCACACGCGCGGAGGCTCGCATCGCCTTCTCCAACACTCGATCGGTCAAGGCGCCGCACGCGTGACACGAGACGACGAGGTCGCTCGCTTCGCACTCGACCGAGTCGAGGGAGCCTTCGACGAGGCGCACGCGGCCGGTCAACCGCGGCCACTGCTTCACGAGCTGCGCGCTGAGCCTCGGGGCGCTGTTCGGCAGGCGAGTGTCGACGCCCAGCGCGACCGGCGAAGAGTCGTCGAGTATCAGCATGAGGTGCGCGACGAGCGCGTGCCCGCACGCGAGATCCAGCACGCGCCCGCCGCGAAACCTGCGTCGAGCGCGGCGTGCGACCTCCCAGGCTTCATAGAGCTCCTTGCGCGGGAGGCATTCGGCGTCGCACACCGAGCGAGCGACGCGAGCAAAGAGCGCGTCCCCGGCAAAGCGCCCGTGGTCGCGCGCCGTCAGCTTGGAACGGCTCGCTGGATCGAAGTTCACGGTGCTAGGTTAGCGGAAGAAATGCCCCGCCCCTCCCGAACCGTCGCCGACCTCTTGGGCCGCTCCTCGGAGCTTCGAATCGAGCGCGTCGAGAAGGCCGGCGCCACCTTGAGCCTGGCAGCCGGAGGTTCGGGCGTGCTCCTCCCTGCGGGAGAGGTCCCAAGAGGAGCAAAGGTGGGCGATCGGCTCGAGGTTTTCGTCTACCTCGACTCCGACGATCGCCCGGTCGCGACCACGCGAGAGCCGAAGCTCGAGCTCGAGGAGGTCGCGTTTCTGGAAGTCACGGCGCTCACCGATTTCGGCGCCTTCGTCGACTGGGGGCTGCCGAAGGAGCTGCTGGTGCCTTTCGCCAGGCAGACCAGGGAGCTTACCGTCGGCAAGCGCGAGCCCATCGGGCTTTACCTCGATTCGAGCGGCCGGCTCGCCGGGCCGATGCGCGTCACGGAGATGCTGAGCACGGACGGCACGGAGTTCGAGCTCGCCGAGTGGGTGGAGGGCGAGGCCTGGCGCAACGAGCCGGAGATCGGGCTCTTCGTCATCGTGGAGCGGCGGTTCGTCGCGCTCCTGCCGAGCAGCGAGCCGCATCAGCTCTCCCGCGGGCAGGCGGCGCGCTTCCGCGTGAGCACGCGGCGCGCGGACGGCAAGTTCGAGCTCTCACTCCGAGCCCACGCGCACGAAGAGCTGGCAGACGACGCGGACAAGATCCTGAGCCTGGTCAAAGCGCGACCCTCCTTACGCGTCGGGGATCGCTCGAGTCCGGAAGAGATCCGCAAGCTCTTCGGCCTCAGCAAGAAGGCCTTCAAGCGAGCCGTCGGCGGGTTGCTCAAGCGCGGAGACATCGAGCTCGACGACAACGGCTGGTTGAAGCTTTCGAGGACCTGATGCGCGCGAGGTTCGCGGCGCTTCGACGCTATCTCGTGGCCGCGGCCACGCTCGTCGTCGCGCTCGGACTGCTCCTTCTGTCCCTGATCTGCCTTCGCGGCGCGGGCAGTATCGCCGTGGGCGCCGGATACGGTCGGGTCGCTCACTGAGTGGGCGCCGGATACGGTCGGGTCGCTCACTTCGAGGCGTTCGGAGGTCCACCGGCTCCCGAAGAGGAACGCCGCGCCTGGCGAGCAGTAGAGCGCTTTCGGCTGGCCTCCGGGGTGTCGTTCATTTTGTCGCTCGGTACCGCCGCGCTCGCGGTCTGGCGCTTTCGCCGCGCAGGGAAGAGCACCTTTCTCGACGACTCCTCGCCGTAGGGAACGCGACTGCGGCTCCGCTACTCGATCTCCGCGCGAACGACTGCCCTCGCGTCGCCCTCCAGCGGCTCGCGCGTGAGGCCCGCGAGGCCGAACCGAGCCGCTCTCTCAAACTCCGGTCACTGGAGGAACCACCGCTTGCGCTCCTCCTCGGGGAGGTAGGGCGCTTGCAGGCGCACTGGCTCGCCGAAGTCCTTGTAGAGGAGATCACCCGA
Organism: Pseudomonadota bacterium; assembly: GCA_023419055.1. The sequence goes on from JAEZYO010001051.1 coordinate 2,830, forward strand.
GCCGGTGAGGCGCTCCGCCCCCGAGCTGTTGATGATCATGTTCGACTCGATGGGATTTTGCAGGAGCAACGCGACCCGGCAAGGCAAATTGCTCTGGATCGCGCCGGAAATGATGGCTCGGCTGGGCTGCTGGGTCGCCAGTACCAAGTGGATTCCGGCGGCGCGGGCCTTGGCGCCGAGCAAGGTGACCGCCTCCTCGATCGCCTGCTTCTCCTGTCTGTTCTGAGAGACCAGCGCCATGTACTCGTCGCAGACGCAAACGATGCGGGGCAACGGCTTGCCCGTCTTCTCGATGTGCGCGCGTAGGTTGTCTGCGCCCGAGGCGCGCGTCAGCTGATAGCGCTCCTCCATCTCCTCGACCAGATCCTGGAAGAGCTCGCTCGCGCTGCGTTCGTGGCCCGGCACCCAGTAAGATCCGCTGCGCCAGAGGAACCGGCTCTTCTCGAGCTCGGTGAATGCTGCGAGCTTCGGGTCGAACGTGACGATGCGCAAGGTGTCGGGCGTGTTGGTCGCGATCAGGCTCGCGAGCATCATGCGCAGCCACTCGCTCTTGCCGCTGCCCGTCGTACCCGCCACGAGAATGTGGGACCGGCCCGAGCTGCCGAGGTCCGCGTAACGAAGCTCACCCGATGTATCCACGCCGATGAGAGCCTTGGCCGAACCGTAGAGCGCGTCGACCTGGGGCAGCTGCGCTGCGATGCTCGAAAACACGACCGTGGTGGGATCGGGGCGCTCGAGGTCGATGTAGAGGCGGCCCGCTTCGCCTACCACCATCGGCTCTGCCTTGAGCTCCAACCGGTGCTGCACCTCCCGCGTGCAACGGCGTACCCTGTCGACCTTGGTTCCAGGCGTCAGGCGCACGTCGAAGCGCAAGAAGCGCGGCCCCACTCCGGGCTCGCCGCGCAGCTCGACACCGACGCCGTGCTCCCGGTATGCCCGGAGAAGCTTCCTCCCCAGGTCCGAGTAGGCCGCCGCCTGCGGAAGAGCCGGCGTCGGCTCCACGCTGCGGACTCCGGACGCGATCGGAAGCGTCGGTTCACGCTCCGCTTCCCGCGGGGGAGGAGACGGAGGTAGAGCCGCTGATGCGCTCACGCCCGCGAGCTTGCCGATCAGGGACAGGAGGCGCTCGATCGCCGGAGCCAGCGCTGTCGCAGCGACCAGGTGCTCATCCAAATCGGGTGAGAAACGCATCAATGCGAGCGCCGAAGCTCCACCCTGCGCCGCGCCGCGGGTCAAGATCAGATGGTAGAGGGCGGCCTGGCCGAGATCGACCACGGGTGCGGCGCGCCCGAGCTTGAGCTCGATCGCGCAGAAGCTGTCCCGCGCGGGGACGCGCACAATCGAGTCGGCGATCCCGAACAGCCTCACTGACTCCGACCAACCCGGCTCCCGAAGTTCGACCGACAGCGGCACCTCGGCCTGCAGCACCTGTGCGAGGAGCTCCCAGTTGCTACGTGCCTGCGGGCGATGCTCGATGAGCTCGGCGACGACCTGCCCGAGCCACCGGGTCAAGTTCTGCGTCGCGCGCCAGAGCATCAACACCTGCGCGCTCGAGTCCTGGACGAGGGCCGCGTTCCGTCGCAGCCGCGGTCCGAGCAGCCGCTTCCAGCAATGGTCGAGCAGCTCGTCCACCCGGCGCTCCGGATCGACTCCACCCTCCACCAACACTCGAAGTCCGCTGCGGTGCGGATCCACACTGACGAGATCGGCGAAAATCTCGTGAAAGAGCCGCCCGAGCAGCAACGTGGAGCTCTCGCCACTGCCGCCCGCCTGAGCGCCGCCAGCCCGGAGCAGCGCGGCTCGAACATCGGCGACCGAAAGCTGGAGAGTCACGACACTGCCTCCCGAGACAGGACGACGTTCGAGACTACCGGGGCCGCCTCCAGTTCCGAAGGCACTCCGGCCACGTCGAGTAACACGGTGGGTGGCCCCTCGAGCACGAGACAATGTGCCGTCGCCTTGCGACCGAGCTCGATCACTCTATCCGGGGTAAGGTTCAGGATTTGCGCCGCCATCTCGGCGCTCACCACGTGTTCGTGGCCGAGCAGCGCAAGAAAGTCTTGCTCCTCGCCGGTTACGGGCGAGCCTTCCGATTCGAGCACGGCCTGGATCAGCTCCTCGACGGGTTCGAGCTCGACCCTCCGACGTAAACTCCGTAGCCACGAGAGCACGGCACTCACCTCGAGCGTCTGCTCCTGGTTCGCCAGATCACCCGACTTGGCGTCGGCGATCAGTGAAGAGAGCGCGTCGAGCGCGGCGAGCGCCTCCACGCTCGGCTCGAGCAAGGACACTCCGCGCTCCTGCAGCGTCTTCAAGTACTCGCGCGCCTTCGTCGCGGCCTTGCTGATCGGGAGACGCGCGTCGCGTACCATCACGAGCTTGGCGCCGTCTTTCCGCGGTGTGCTCGCGACCAGCGACTTCAGCCTCGGCGTCAGGCTGCGCCCGTCCGCCTCGTTTCGGAGGCTCAGCGCCGTAGGACGATCGCCGCGAAACACGAGGTCGACTCCGTCCGCGCCGTCCGGGGTCTCAACCGGCGCGCCGGCGAGCTCCGCGAGCAGCGGAGCGCTCTGCAAGAGGACCCGACGCGTATCCGACGCCCTGAGCTCCGAAGCCGACGCGAGCTGCCGCTCGGAAAACTCCGCGCCCAGGTACTGCGCCGTCGTTGGCACCGGCGAGCTCTTTCCGTGCTGTGCCTCTTCGAACGCGCGCGCCGCGAGCGCCAGGACTTTGCGCGGGACGGGAGACGGCTCGAGGCCGAGCTCCGCCACGAACGTGGCGCTGAGCGGGTAGAAGGGCTCGTCCGGATGCGCGGCGCCGAGCGCCACGAGTTCTTCGGACCGGCGCAGGCGCGAAAGCAACAAGGCCTCGACCTCCCGTTCCGTGAGGTGCCTGAGGAGCACGCTGCGGCGCGCGATGCGGTCCAGATCCGCTGCCCTGACCGCGCGCTTGAACTGATCCAAGAACGCCACTTGCAAGCACGTGATGATGAACACGTTCGCGTCCGCATCGTGCAGATCCGCCGCCATGCGACCGAAGCGAAACAGCGCCTCTTCGTCGTTCGCGCTGCGCTGCAGCGACTCGACCTGGTCGAAGCAAAAGACGATCGGGAGCGTCTCGCCCGCGAGTCGGCAGAGCGCCGTCACGACCTGCCGAGCGGACTCCTCGCGATCCTCTTCTGGATCCAGCCCCAGGCCGAGCTCCACCAACGCGGCGTCGGGCAAGCCGTCGCCCGCGAGCCAGGCCGATGCGTCCCGAACATTGCGATTCAGGATCAAGTGCTCGAGCGCGGTGCACAGGTTGCGCGGCAGGTCGAGCTTGCTCGCGAGCTCTTGCAGGTGCTGGCCGAGCGCCTGCTGGTCCTCCGCCTGCAAGACCCTAAGCTCCAGGATCGCCGCGCGAGGGCTGCGCCCGTCCACGAGCCCGAGCTGATGTGCCACCAAGCGCTGGAGCTGCGTGAGCCCCTGCTCGCGCCGCATCAGATCAGAGG
>JAEZYO010000734.1 GCA_023419055.1 Pseudomonadota bacterium
CGGCATGGACTGCCCGCCCATCGTCGACGGGCTCGTGGTGAAGGGGACGGACCTCGACTCGGAAGGCCCGAGCGACGGCCCGTTCGAGCCCGCGAGCGTCAGCTACACGCTCCACAACCTCGGTCCGGAGGACCCCCTCTCCTACGCGGTCACGACGAGCGCGCCGTGGCTGACGGTGAGCGGTGGCACAGGCTCCATCCCGCTGGGTGATACGGCGACCGTCACCGTCTCGATCGATCAGGCGCAAGCCGCGCTCCTCGCCGACGGCAACCACAGCGCCCTGATCGACTTCGTGAACGGGACGTCCGGCTCGGGCACGGTGAGCCGCGAGGCGAAGCTCCGCGTCGGCGCCCCGGTGCCGATCTACACCGCGACGTTCGACGACGGCCCGGAGGGCTTCACCGCCGACACGGAGTTCGGCAACTTGTGGCACCGCTCCACCGCCTGCGTGGACGGTCTGCCCGGGCATTCCGCCGGCGGCATCCTCTACTACGGCAAGGACGCGACCTGCGACTACGCGAGCCCGACGCCCATTCTGCACACCATCACCTCACCCGTGATCGGGATCGCCAATCCAGCCCTCGCCGAGCTCGGCTTCAACTACCACCTCCAGACGGAGGATGACCCGCTCTACGACAACGCCGAGGTGCGGGTCTCGGTCGACGGTGGCCCGTTCCAGCTCGTGGCGAGCAACAATCAAGGCGGCGCGAAGCTGAACGAGACGCCCGGCTGGGAGGAGGCGCGGGTCGAAATCTGGGACCTCTTGCCCCAGACCGGTCCCACGAGCATTCGCGTCCAGTTGGTCTTCAACGCCGTCGATCCCAACAACAACATCAAGACGGGCTTCGCGGTCGACGACATCACCGTCTACGCTCAGCCGCAAACCTGCGCCACGAACGACGAGTGCGACGACGGCGCGTTCTGCAACGGCGAAGAAGCGTGCGTGAACCAGGTCTGCGTCCCTGGGAATGCTCCGCTCTGCGACGACGAGAACGTCTGCACCAACGACGCCTGCGACGAGGCGACCGCGGCTTGCAGCTACGTGCCCAACGCGGATTTCTGCGGTGACGACGGGGACGAGTGCACGTTCGACTACTGCGAGGCCGGCGCCTGCATCCATCCGGACAACGGCTTCTGCGCTCCTAGCGGCGCGTTCCTCGAGCAGAACGGCACGGTCGTCATCGAGGCCGAGAGCTTTACCGACAACACCCCGCGCTCGGCTCACCATTGGGACCTGATCTCGAGCACCCCGGCTTCCGGTCAGGCGGTGATGAGGGCGAACCCGAACCTCGGTCAGTTCATCAACGCCAACTACGCGGCGACGAGCCCCGAGCTCCGCTATCCCGTGAAGTTCTCGACCACCGGGACGTACTACGTGTGGATCCGCGGCTTCGGCCCGACCGCCAACGATGACTCCGTCCACGCGGGCATCGACGGCGCGGAGATCGCGTCTGCCGATCGCATTACCGGCTTCGGCACCGGCCTCACCTGGAGCCGCACCACGATCGACGGCCCGTCAGCCACGCTCGACATCACGCAGCCGGGTTATCGGGACATCAACGTGTGGATGCGAGAAGACGGCTTCTCGATCGACAAGATCATCCTCACCACCAACGCCAACTACTTCCCCTGGGGCAACGGACCGGGCGAAAGCGTGAAGGAAGGCTCCACGACCCAGAGCCCCTGCGCCGCCTTCTGCTCGAACCCGGTGACGTTCACGACGAACAATTACCAGTCCGGCAACCTCGGCGCCGGCGCGACCTGCCACGAGACCACGGCGCAGCTCAACGGCGCGGTGTGCGGCAACTTCTCGAGCTCGCGCCGTCTCTACGTCAACGGCGTGGAGATGCCGTGCAACTGGTCGCCCTGGCCCTCGCTCCCGGCCGCGCAGAACGGCGGGTACTGCATCACCACCACGAGCGGTGACTACCCCTGGGCCGCGTTCACGACCTGGTGACGCGCCGACGGACACGCTGGCCAATCGAGAGAGGTTGGCCAGCGTTCACCCTCGACGGGCCCGATCGGGATAGGCTCGGAGGGTGACGACCAAGAACCACTGCCCGAAGTGCCGAACCGGAAGCCTGCGCGAGCTGCAGAGCGCCGCGTCCATAGCCGGACTCGTCGGTTTGCCGCAGCGCTGCAGTCGTTGTCGCGGCTTCTGGGTGAAGGTGTCGTCGATCACGGCGCTTCAAGAGAGCGGCGCGCTGAGCTCGATCGACGACGACGTCGTCCGCTCCGAGTCCGATCAACGAACGGGCCTGTGTCCGGGAGGACATGGCATCCTCGCTCGGGCCAAGGCGAGCTGGACGCGGCCGTTCTACGTCGAGCGCTGCCTCGCCTGCGCCGGCATTTGGCTCGACGCCGGCGAGTGGAAGCGCCTGAGCGCAGAGCACCTGCTCGAGCACCTGGACGACTTGTGGCTCCCGACCTGGCGCAAGCAGATGCAACGCGCGCACAGCGCGCAGCAACTCCAGGGCATGCTGGTCGAGCGACTGGGCAGCGATCTGATGAGCCGCATCGACGCGCTCGCGAACGAGCTCGCGCTTCACGAGGACGCGGATCTCGGCTTCTCGGTCTTCCGAGAGCGCTTCGAGGGCGCTCGACCGAGACGCGTCAAGAAGGAGTCTGCGGAATAGCCGCGGTGCGGCTCAGAGCTTCGGCGATGTCATGGTGATGGGCGTCCCGAGCTTGAAGTCGACGTACCATCCTTCCTCCGACTTGGAAGGATCCGTGACCCCACATTTGGCTCCCGCACCGACACGGAATCCTCCAAAACCGCCGCTCAAGAGCTTTGACTGACCGATGTAACCGCGAACGACCGTCCCCGCCTTGAAGCCGGCATCGCGCATGGCGACGGCGAGCTCGTGGGCGAATGTCTCGTCAATGTGCTTTGGGTGATAGCCGCTGTCCCATTGTTCGCGACTTCCTGCGGTGAAACAGGTGACGAGGTCGAGCATGAACGTACGATCTTTGGGCAGCAGGGTGATCACATTGTCAGCGGCGAACTGGGCGGCAGTCAGCGCGTCGCCGTAGATGATCCGGTTCGTGGCGGCGTGCGTCTTGTCGTACTGCCCATGGTGCTGAAGGTGGACGATCGATCCCGGCGGCATGGCAGCGACGTACTTGGCGTAGTTGCTATCGGTCAAGCTCGTCACGTTCCCGCTGATGCACTTGACCTCGCTGGCGAACTCTTTTCTGAACGCGGTGTAATAGAACTCTTTGGGACTTGCCGTAGCCCGCTGGATCAGCGGAGCACCCATCGAAGGGCGAGTGGCACGATGCTGGAACGACACCGCCGGGTGAGCCACACGACGCTGGGCAACCGTCGCTGAGTGCGGTCGCGCGGACGAGGGTTGGGTCGCAGGATGAGGCGCCCGGGGCTGGGTAAGCGTCGCTGAATGAGGTCGACGGGGCAATCCGTGTGGGCCATGCGGGAGAGCCATTCACGGACAGACAATCATGGTGGTCCACGTACTGCCAAGTTGGTAACCGAAAAGGACAGCCAAGCTCCGTCGTCGTTGTTCGTCGCCGAGGCGGCCCAAACCGTGGGTCTTGCGGCGAGAGCCGAGCTCCACGGGGCTTCAGCCGAGCGAGTGTCCGCGTCGCAAGATCGTCGCATGAACGACCTCGCTCGCAGCGACGGCCACGCACACCTCCCTGCCGCCGTCCGGATGGGAGATCGCGAAATAAACCGAATGGGTTATTGTCGATGGTGAAGTTCGTCGGCCCTTGAAACCAACGTCGGACGGGAGCCCTTCAATCGCCCTGGTCACGAAGCGGACGGCTCGGCAGATTCAGGGAGGCGGAAAGCGGAGCCGGACGCCTCCGCGATGGAAGTGGCCAGGGTCTCGGAGATCTCGAGCAGCGCGGCGGGGACGTGACGAAACTCGAGCACGACGACCCGCTCCCGCGAGCGCTGAGTGAATCGAACCTGCACGTCCGACCACGCGATGAACAGCGGGGGGTGAGCGAGCCGCAGCAGCGGGAACATGGAGAGGTGAAGACCTTGGGGTGTGGGGCCGAGGAAGAGCACCTTTCGATGAGGCACCCCGCCGAGGTAGCCGTAGGCGGACATGAACACGAGGCCATCGAAGGCTTGGGAAGCTTTGTAGAACTTGGCCAGGCGCCGCCAGCCGCTTTCCCAGGCGATGGAGTAGGAGGCGAGCACCCAGAGCCCCACGAACCACGGCAGGAAGTACCCACGCGGCCATTCAGTCAGCGTGTCCAGCCACTCCTTGAAGTTCATCAGAGCCTAGAACGAGACGCCCATGCCCAAGGTCCCGGCGACGAGCGGCGAGGCGGGGTCCGACGGGGGGCCTGCGATGGCGACGGCGGGGCGCGGCGTGAGGAAG
>JAEZYO010001056.1 GCA_023419055.1 Pseudomonadota bacterium
GTCGAAGACCTTGGCGATGTCCTGCACGTGACCACGCTCGCACAAGATGATGTTCGCTGGCTTGATGTCGCGGTGAACGAGCCCGCTCTCGTGGGCTTCGGCGAGCGCGCCGGCGATCTGGCGCAGGACGTGCGCGACGCGCGCCGGCGACTGGGGCCCGAACTCGTCGACCAGCTCCTCGAGGTCGACGCCCTCGAGGTACTCCATGGCGTAGTAAAAGATGCCGTCGGGGGTACGGCCGTAGTCGAAGATGCTGACCGTGTTCGGGTGGGTCAAGAGCGCGGTCATTTGCACTTCGCGCTCGAAGCGAGCGATCGCGACCTCGCTGGTCCGCTCCGGCCGGATCAGCTTCACCGCGGTCGGCCGGCGCAGGAGCGCGTGGCGGGCCCGATATACGGTGCCCATTCCGCCTTCCCCGATCTTCTCGTCGAGCACGTACTGACCGAGCTGCTGCGCTTCTTGGACCTGGTTCCTCAGGCTGTAGATCACGCGTGACGTGAGCGTCGTGATCGCGACCGCCGCGATCGACCAGCTCCCCGTCCACATCAGGGCGTTCAGCAGCGGAGCCTCGCCGATGCCTCCGCCGCGGTTCACGGTCACGATCGAGGTCGCGATCACCGGGACCATCCCGAGCAACGTGACCCCGGCCGTGTGCACCGCGTCGCTCGGGATGATCACCGCGCGCATGATCAGGACGACGATCGCGATCAGCGTCATCTCGAGGTCCATGCGCTGCCGAGCGAACCCCGGCACGCCGAGCTCCATCATCGCGTAGGCGCTCAAGGCGAGCAGGGTCCCGCCGCAGTCGAGCGCCATCAGGGTGCGCGGCGAGAGGCTGCCTTTACGCGTGGCGAGCCAGAGCAGGGCGGACACACCGATGGCGACCGCGTGCCAGCCGCGGCCGGGCATGATGAGCGGCCGATCCGCGGGCGGCGCGAGCACGAGCAAGAGCCCGCCGGCGACGAAGAACAAGAGCGACACCAGCACCGTCACCCGTGCGAACAGGTTGATGCGGCGCTGCAGGAAGGGACAACCTTGGCCGTTCGAGCGCTCACAACGCCCGAGGCTCGAGAGGGAAGCGGCGCGCGCGAGCGCAGCGAAGAGCCCAGTCGGACGGGATCCGCTCACCGCTTCAGTCGTTTCGTTATGAGGCAGAACAGTGGCCGGCATCGCTCACGGCGACTCCTCGCCCCCGGATACCACAGCCGGGTCCCCGGGTGAGGTTCTGCACCCCGAGCCCGGATCTGGGGCGGCTAAGTCGCCAAGTTCCCGAGTTGGTTCGGGAAAATGGCGCTCCACGGGCGCTGGTTTTCGGCTCCCGAACATGACGACTTCATGGCGCCTACCCCTCTCGTCCGCAAGGCTGGCACGGCCTGCGGGCTCGGGACCCCACGTGTCGGGCGGGGCGCAAACTTCGACGTTGCTCCCGACCTGGTGGCGTCGCTTGGTCGCTTCGTGCGCACGACCGAGCAACCTGCGCTGATCCGGGTAGCACACTGGCTCAACGTGCCGCTCCTCGTGTGCATGGCCGGGAGCGGCCTACAGATCCTCGCGGCGTATCCGTTCCTCGGACCTCGCGGTCGAAGCTTCGGCTTCTATCCGTTTCAGGGGGACACTCCGCCCGAGTGGTTGCGGCTCGGCGGTTGGCTCGCGGGCGCGCGCGCGCTCCATTTTGCGTTCGCGTGGTTCTTCGTGCTGAACGGAGCCGTCTACCTCGCGTACCTGTTCGCGAGCGGTGAGTTTCGCGAGCGGCTCTTCTCTCCTCGCCGTGACGGCGACAATGCCTACCGAACCGCCCTCTATTACCTGCGCATCGGCTCCGCGCCGAGCACGGTGGGTCTCTACAACGGGCTCCAGCGGCTCGCCTACACCGCGGCGCTCCTGCTCGGGGCCGTGCTCGTGCTCTCGGGTCTCGCGATCTGGAAGCCGGTTCAGCTCGCGCTCCTCGCGGCGCTTTTCGGAGGCTACGACGCGGCGCGCGCCGTTCACCTGGGAGCGCTCGTGGCGATGGCGCTCTTCACGCTCGGCCACGTGATCATGGTCCTCTCGCATCCGCGCTCCTTGAAGGCGATGGTCGCGGGAGGCGAGAGGAGGCGCGCCGATGAAGACGCTCGCTCGTCGTAAAATGGTGCTCACGGCCGCGTCGCTCGTCGGGTGCTCCATCGACCGCCCGCGCGAAGGCTTTCTCGGCGCGATGGACAGCTTCAACGAACGCGTGCAGGCGCGTCTCTTCGATCCGGAGCGCGTCGCGGCGACCGAGCCTGCCTCCGAGCTGACGAGCGAGGGCCACTTCCCCGCGTACAAGATCGGCGCGGACTACCCCGAGCTCCCGACCGAGTTCTCGCTCGCGGTCGGGGGCGCGATCGAGCGACCACGCACCTTCTCGCTCGCGGAGCTCACGCGGCTGCCTCGAGCGGAGCTTCGCGTGCGTCACTACTGCGTCGAGGGTTGGAGCGCCGTGGCGTCGTGGCACGGCGTGCGGTTGAAGACGCTGCTGGATCTCGTCGGTCTCCGCCCTCACGCGCCCTTCGTCGAGTTCGAGTCCTTCGAGCGCGCCCCGGAGCCGACCCTCCGCGGAAACGAGACGTACACCTCGTCCTGGGATCTGGAGAGCGCGCTCCACCCTCAGACGCTGCTCGCCTACGGCATGAACGGGAAGCCGCTCGGGCGCCTTCACGGCGGTCCGGTGCGGCTCTATTCGGCGACCAAGCTCGGCTACAAAATGGTGAAGTGGCTGCGCGCGGTTCGCGTCATGCCTCACGCGACGGGCGGTTACTGGGAGGACCAGGGTTACGAGTGGTTCGCCGGCGTCTGACGCAAGGGCGCACCATCCAGAACGCCGCGTTCGAGGCGCGATGCGACCCGAGTGGCCACGAGCGAGCGTAAAGTTCCGCGAGCTGGCACCGCCCGTGCAAGGCCGCCTGCTCGGAGGGCAAACATGACGATTACAGAGATGCTGGGGAACGCGCTCTCGCGAGCGGTGGCGTTTCTCCCGAACCTTTTCGCGGCGATCGTGATCCTCGCCATCGGCTTTCTCATCGCCACGGCGCTCGGAAAGCTGACCCGGCGCGCACTCGAGGCGGTCGATCTCGAGCGGCGACCGCGCGTCCGGCAGTTCGTCGGACACGAGCGCACGCTCTCCCGACTTCCGCACACGGCGGGGCGGATCGTTTACTGGGTGATAGGGATCATCACGATCGGCGTCGCTATCGACGCGCTGCAGCTGACCTGGCTCAGCGCCGGAGTCGCGACGGTGCTCGCGTATCTACCGAACGTCCTCGCGGCAGCCGTGATCGTGGCGCTCGGTTACATGGTCGGGAACTTCATCTTCCGCCGACTCGCCGAGAGCCCGAACATCTCGCCGATCTGGGCACGCGTGGCCCGCATCGCCGTGCTCGTGGTGGCAGGCTTCATGGCGGTCCATCAGCTCGGTATCGCGACCGGCATCGTCACGACCGCGTTCACGCTGTGCCTGGGGGCGCTCGCCGTCGCGGCTGCCGTAGCCTTCGGGCTCGGAAATCGGGAGCTCGCGGGGCGCATCACCCAAGATTGGTACGATCGCCGTTCCTCGAGCTACGGAGGCATCGGGCGCCGAGATTACTTCGGAGAGGAGCCGCTCGACTCTCGTCACTGAAGCGCGGCGCCTCGGCTTCCGCAGAAACGGAGAACGCCGAGCGAGCCCCATCGTGCAAATGTGTTTGGGGCTGCGCGGCGTCGCCGCGCGCTCGATCTGGACGCTTACTTGGGCACTTCAGTCGCACAGCCGAGGATGATGCTGAGCTCCTTGGCTTGATCGGCGGTGACCGCGCCGCAGGTGGTCTCACAAAGCTCGATCGCCTTCGGGTTGTTCGGGTCGTCGTACTTCCAACCGCCGGTCATGCAGGTCTGATCGTAGGTCAGCACCTGAGGCTCACCGCTAGAGGGGGTGAAGCTCACGTTGACCTTGTATGGATCGACCTTCTCACCGGTGGGCGGCACTGGCAGGCTGATGTTGCAGGCGATCTCCTTGCCCCGGATCTCGTTGATGGCGGTCGTGAGGTCGGCCTGGGTCTTCGCCGGATCATCGATGGCCACCAGAATGGCTGCGTCAGTGCCGCCGGCTTGCGCGATGGTGTTCAGGTTGTCGAGCTCGTCGCCGACACCGATGACGTAGGTGGGAATATCCGCAGCAACAGCCTCGGCTTCGGCGGAGGCCGTGGCGATGTTGTTGCCCATGCAACCGTCCGGCACTCCGTCAGTGACCATGACGATCACCAGCTTGTGGTCGGGGGCCGCCATCTTCTGAGCTTGCGCATAGGCGATGGCCCCGGCCAGCGCGGGTTGGGTCGGCGTGCCAAGGCCGTCCGGAGTCGTCAGGTCGAGCGCGGCGCCGAAATCGGGGCTGGGAAGCGGAGTCGCCGCGACGCCCGCGGAGGAATAGTCCGCTACGTCACATTGGTAGCCGCCGCCGCCGCCCGGGAAAGGCCCAGGGCCAGGACCAGCGTCGGGGTCGGGCTCAGGGGCGGTACCCTCGGCAGGGAACACGATCATCGAAGCGGTGAGCCCGGAGGATGTCGGATCGACGAAGAAGCCCTTGAGCGCGGTGAGAACCGGATCCCACTTCACGGGCTTCAAGTCCTCATCCCCCGGAAGCCCAACCATGCTTCCCGAACGATCCATCAAGAACACGAGGTGCACCGGCTGAATCTCGGCCGCCTCGGTGTGGCTCGCGCAGCCTGCGTCAGTGAACCCCGCGTCAGAGACGGCGCCGCCGTCGATCATGATGCTCCCGCCCGACGACGTCCCGGAACCCGAGCCGCTGCCGGAGCCGGAGCCTCCAGACGCGCCGCTGCCCGACGAGGAGCCCGTGCCGGAGCCGCCGCTGAGCGCGCCCTTTCCGGAATCCGAGGATTGCCCGCAAGCAGCAAGGTGTAGACCGGCCAGCAAGGCGAGACTGCCGGCGGTGAAGAGTGAACCGCGATCGAAGCGCGCGCTGAATGCCCTCATGACAGAGCGCACACTACTCCCATTCGCGCTCCGCGATAAGAACTCTCGACGACACTCTATGTCGATAGTCGTGCGCTGGCGAGCGAATCCTTCAGTCTAAATTGTAGAGGTGGTTTTTCGCTCTCGCGCTCCGGGTTGATATGGTGAGTTGCCTAACTTGAA
>JAEZYO010000738.1 GCA_023419055.1 Pseudomonadota bacterium
GTTCGTGGCTGGGCCCCGGGAACCCGGGGGCTCAAGTCAGAGCATGCTCTTCAACGTGACGCCCATCTCCGACGGAGAGGGCGCCACACGCACGCCCGCGGCCTCGAGCGCCGCGATCTTGTCGGCCGCGGTGCCCTTGCCGCCGGAGATGATCGCGCCGGCGTGGCCCATGCGCTTGCCGGGCGGAGCGGTGGTCCCGGCGATGAAGCCCGCGACCGGCTTCTTCATGTGGGCCTTGATGTAAGCGGCGCCGCGCTCCTCGGCGTTGCCGCCGATCTCGCCGATCATCATCACGCCCTCGGTGTCGGGATCTTCGTTGTAGAGCTTCAGCACGTCGACGAAGTCCATGCCGCCGACGGGGTCACCACCGATGCCGACGCACGTCGACTGACCCATGCCGAGCGCGGTGAGCTGACCCACCGCCTCGTACGTGAGCGTGCCCGAGCGCGAAACGACGCCGAACTTGCCGGGGCGATGGATGTGACCGGGCATGATGCCGATCTTACAAGCGCCGGGGGTGATGACGCCCGGGCAGTTCGGCCCGACCAGGTACACACCCTTGCCCTCGATGGCGCGGCGCACGCGGATCATGTCCGTGACCGGGATCCCCTCCGTGATGCAGATCACGAGCTTGCAGCCCGCGTCCACGGCTTCGAGGATCGCGTCGGCCGCGCCGAGCGCCGGGACGAAGATGCAGGACGTGTCGGCCTTGGTCTCCTCGACGGCTTCGGCGACGGTGTCGAACACCGGCACGCCGACGGATTTGCCGTCCGGACCGTCCGCGCTGAAGGTCTCGCCTCCGCGGTTCGGGGTGCAGCCAGCGACCACCTTGGTCCCGTAGGCGATGCACTGCTTCGCGTGGAAAGAGCCGGCGGAGCCGGTGATGCCCTGAATGACGACTCGCGTGTTCTCGTTGACCAGAATTGCCATGACTTAAGCCCTCACCGCCGCGACGATCTTCTTCGCTCCGTCCGCCATGGTGTCGGCTGGTTGGATGGCGAGCCCGCTCTCCGCGAGGATCTTCTTGCCGAGCTCGACGTTCGTGCCTTCCAGGCGCACGACGAGCGGCACCTTGAGGCCGAGCTCGCGCGTGGCCGCGACCACGCCTTCGGCGATGACGTCGCACTTCATGATGCCGCCGAAGATGTTGACGAAGATCCCCTTCACCTTGGGGCTCGAGAGGATCATCGTGAACGCCTTGGTCACCTGATCCTTCGTGGCGCCGCCGCCCACGTCGAGGAAGTTCGCGGGGCTCCCGCCGTGGTGCTTGATGATGTCCATCGTCGCCATGGCGAGCCCCGCGCCGTTCACGAGACAGCCGATGTCGCCGTCGAGCGACACGTACGAGAGCCCGGCGTCCTTGGCTTCGAGCTCGACCGGATCTTCCTCGTCCTTGTCCATCAGCTCGGCCCAGTCTTTGTGGCGGCCGGCCGCGTTGTCGTCGAAGTTGATCTTCGCGTCGAGCGCGACGACCTTGCCCTGCTTGGTGACCACGAGCGGGTTGATCTCGCAGAGCGAGCAGTCTTCCTTCTCGAACAGGTCGACGAGCTTCGTGAGGATGCGGACGAACTCGTTGATGGTCGCCTTCGGATCGGGCGTGCCCTTGCCGATCTCGAGGCCGTAGGCGAGCTTCCTCGCCTGGTAACCCCCGAGGCCTACCACCGGGTCGATGAACTCGGTGAGGATCTTCTCGGGGGTCTCCTCGGCGACCTTCTCGATCTCGACGCCGCCCTCGGTGCTCGCCATGACGGCGATGCGGCGCGTCTCGCGATCGACCACGAGCCCCAGGTAGAGCTCCCGCGCGATGTCGAGCCCCTGCTCGATGTACAGCCGGCGCACCTTCTGGCCTTCGGGGCCGGTCTGGTGCGTGACGAGCTGCATGCCGAGCAGCTTGCCGGCGATGGACTTGGCCTCGTCGGCGCCGCCCTTCACCACCTTCACGCCGCCGCCTTTACCGCGACCGCCGGCGTGAATCTGCGCCTTGACCACCACGACCGGGATGCCGGTCTCGTCGATCAAGCGCTTGGCGGCCTTGCCCGCTTCTTCGGCGTCGAAGGCGACGTAGCCCTTCGGCACCGGCAGGCCGTAGCGCGCGAAAATCTGTTTGCCCTGGTACTCGTGGATCTTCATCTGCTGGCCCTCCGGCTCAGGACTTCGCTTTGACGATGTCGACGACCTTCTGCACGCTGTCGGCGCTCTTCGCGAGCATCGCCTTCTCTTCGGCGGTGAGCTTGATGTCGAGGATCTTCTCGACGCCGCCCGCGCCGATCACGACCGGCACGCCCATGTAGAGGTCCTTGTAGCCGTACTCGCCCTCGAGGTACGCGGCCGCGGGGAGCACGCGCTTCTGGTCGAGGAGGTAGGCCTCGGCCATGGCGATCGCGCTGATGGCCGGCGCGTAGTAGGCGCTCGTGCCCATGAGGCTCACGATCTCGCCGCCGCCCTTGCGGGTGCGCTCCACGATCTTGTCGAGCGCTTCCTTGGCGATCAGCTGCTCGACCGGGATGCCGTTCACCGTGCAGTAGGAGAGGACCGGCACCATGTCGTCGCCGTGGCCGCCGAGCACCATCGTGCGAATGTCCTTGATGCTCGCGCCGGTCTCGCGCGCGAGGAAGAGCGAGAAGCGCGCGCTGTCGAGCACGCCGGCCATGCCGACGACCTTCTCGCGCGGCGCGCCGACGCGGCGCTTGTACTCGTAGACCATCGCGTCGAGCGGGTTACTGATTACGATCACGAACGCGTCGGGGCAGTGCTTCTTCGCGTTGTCCGCCACGTCGCGGATGATGGGCAGGTTGGTGCCCACGAGGTCGTCGCGCGACTGGCCCGGCTTGCGCGGGATGCCCGCCGTGATGATGAGCACGTCGGCGCCGGCGAGATCCGCCCAGTTGCCGCTGCCGGTGATGCGGGAATCAGAGCCCGAGAGCGCGCTCGCCTGCTCGAGGTCGAGGGCCTTGCCCTTCGCGAAGTTCTCCTTCGCGGGGATGTCGAAGAGCACGACGTCGCCGAGCTGCTTCTGCGCTGCGAGGTTCGCGAGCTCGCCGCCGATGTTGCCGGCGCCAATCAGACCGATCTTCTTTCTTGCCATGACGAAATCCTGGGGAGTGTTGTTCTGCTGAAAGTTCGATGTTTTCGGAAGCGGGGACGATCACGCGCCCCCGCTCCCTTTCGGATCACATGTGCTGGATGACGGCCTTGCCGAACTCCGAGCACTTCACTTCCTTCGCGCCCTCCATCAAGCGGGCGAAGTCGTAGGTCACGGTCTTGGCGCCGATGGCGCCGTCCATGCCCTTGATGACGAGATCGGCGGCCTCGTTCCAGCCGAGGTGACGCAGCATCATCTCGCCGGAG
>JAEZYO010000025.1 GCA_023419055.1 Pseudomonadota bacterium
CCCCACAAGAGCGCCATCGTCCCGAGCATTCCGGTCAAGATCGGGATCCATGCCAGCTCGAGTCGAAAGAAGGTGACGAGCCCCACGCCGATGCTGGTCGCGACGAGGAATCCGATCGACATGTAGAGGGTCGCCACGGCGGACCTCAAAAGGAGCGCCCTCCGAAAGAGATCGGCCACCTGCGCCGCGATCAACTGTCGCTTCAGGTCGCCACCAGGTTCTTTCCCCTGATCGAAGCGCTCGGCGTCGTGAGCAATCACTCGCACGCGATCGACGACGCGGCTCAATCGGTTGGAGGTCGAGAGCACCAACGTTCCCCCGGCGGAGATCAAGACGGCGGGAGTGATCATCGCACCGAGAACTTCTGCAACCAGAGGCGTGGTCATCCTGCCGCTATTCCTGGAAAATGGATGTTGGGGTGATCGCTCGGGGTGCGTGGCGCATCAATGGGGACACGCGCTCGAGCCCGTCTCTGGACGAGGAGCGCTGTCGGAGGCGTCGTGAAAGGAGCTGGTCCCGTCATGAACTTCACGCGATACCGCGCCCTTTTCCCTGGTGCTCTCCTGCTCGCTTGCTCGGCCGGGTCCACGACCCCTCTGGGTAACGGCTCTCCGTCCGGCTCTGGCGGAAGTTCCGCATCGGGCACAGGAGGTGCCGTCAACGTCGCAAGCGGTGGAGGCGCAGGCGCCTCGAACGTGAACGTCGGAGGGACCAGCGGCTCGAGCTGCCCGACGAGTCTCAGCGGCACCGTCTACGATCCGGCCGGAAAGCTGCCGCTCTTCGGAGTCGTGCTCTACGTGCCGGGCAGCCCGCTCGCTCCCATCGCGCCTGGCGCCGCTTGCGAGACTTGCGATGGAAACTTCTCCGGCGATCCGGTAGCCGCGGCGGTGAGTGATGCAGCGGGCCGTTTCGTGCTCGAGAAGGTTCCGCCCGGCGACGACGTCCCGGTCGTGATCCAGATCGGCAAGTGGCGGCGCCAGATCACGGTCCCGCACGTGGAAGCTTGCCGAGACACGCCTCTCGACGACCCGAACCTCACGCGGCTACCGCGCAACCAGTCGGAAGGAGACCTGCCTCGGATGGCGGTGGTGCGCGGAGGCTCCGACGCTCTCGAGTGCTTGCTCCGGAAGCTCGGCGTCGACGACGCGGAGTTCGGCCCCGACTCGGGCAGCGCGCGCGTGCACCTATATGCGAGCCTCGCGGGCACCGCCACCCCCGACACCGCCCAACTCAGCGACGGCACCGCGCTCGGCAGCGCGGACGATCTCCTCGGCAGCCTCGACAAGCTGATGAGCTACGACATGGTGCTGCTCGGTTGCGAGGGCACCGACAACGCGATCGCCGGGAGGCCGCTCGAGCAATTTTCGAACGTGCGCACGTACGCCGACCAGGGCGGGCGCATCTTTGGCACGCACTACCACAACCAGTTCATCTACTGGAAAGAGCACACGGAGGAGAACCCCTACCCCGACGTCGTCGAGTTCGCCTCCGGAGCTCACGGCTTCGGTGAGGACGTCACGGCGACCGTGAACGACTCCTTCCCGAAGGGCGAGGCCTTGCGTGATTGGCTGGAGAACGTCGGCGCGTCGAGCGCTCCCGGGCAGATCGTCATCAAGGACGGCGAGCACACGGTCGACAGCGTGGTTCACCCGAACGCGCAGCAATGGATCACGACGACCAACGATCCCTCGCACGCAGGGACCGAGGTGGTGCAGTACTTCTCGTTCCCGACGCCGATAGACGGCGAAGTGTGCGGGCGCATGGTTTTCAGCGACATCCACGTCGGAGCAGGCAGCGGGGATTCCGGTAAAATCGCCTTCCCCGACAACTGCAAGAGCACGGAGCTGTCACCTCAAGAAAAGGCGCTCGCCTTCATGATCTTCGATCTCTCTTCGTGCGTGCAGCCCGAAGACGATCCAATCGTCCCCCCTGTCGTGAAGTGACGAGGTCATCTCCGAGCGGCGCACTCAGCGGCAACGCTTCACGTAGCTCGCTGCCTCGCCGAACGTCGTCACCCAAACGTCGGCCTTCTGCTTCGCGAGATACGCGACGAGCGCGTCGTGAGCGACCTGGGGAACCGCCGACCACTCGCCGGGCGACTCGCCGACGGCGTGGAAGCCGTAGACGAGGAAGGTCCCGTTCGCGATCGCCTCGTCGACGGGCGCGGTGATCGTCGCGGCGGTCGCGTCGGCCGGCGGCCAATAGGTGTTCACGTCGTAGAGGTCGACGGTGCTCGGCGCGAGCGCGCAGCAGTTGACTCCGCGAGCGGCGATGAAGCGTTCCTGTATCTCCGGGACGTAGCTCGTCTTCGGCGTGCCGTACTCGGTGTTCCCGCACGGGTACGCGAAGGTCAAAGGGCCCTCGACGCCGAGCGCACGCAGGGTCGCGATGTTGTCATCGAGCTCCTGCTCGACGGTGGCCCGGTCCAGGGAAGCGAGCTCCGGAGTGAGTCCGAAGCAGGGGTGACGTACCGTGTGCCCGGCGAGCTCGAACCCCTTTTGGTAGAGCTCCTGGTACTTGGCCTTACGCTGCTCGAAGCCAGAGTAGTTCTCGCTCAGAAAGAAGGTCGCGACGAAACCATTTTGCTCGAGCGCCGGGACGGCGTTCGCGATCTGGCTCGGCAGGCCGTCGTCGTAAGTGAGCGCCACCGCCGCCTTCTTGCCCTCGGGCCAAGCAAAGCCGGTGCCCTCGCAGTCGGGACCCGCGCCCGGCTCCGGTTGCTCGGGTGAGCTCACGCTGCCGGCACCGCTACTCGCCGAGCTCGTACCGCCGGCGCTCGCCACCGCGCCGCTTCCCGCAGTGACCGCGTTCCCACCGGTCCCGCCGCTCCCCGCC
>JAEZYO010000055.1 GCA_023419055.1 Pseudomonadota bacterium
GGACGAAGGTGAGCCCCACTTCCGCCTCGTCGGCGACGGGAGAGCCCTGAGCGTCGAGGAAGGTCGTGCCGTCGTCGTTCCGGAGCTCGACCCGGACTCGATGCAGCCCCTCATCGATCGGGGCGTCCGTCGAAGAGGTTCCGCCTTCACCGCTGGCGCCGCCTTGGTTCGGGAACGCGGGCTCTCCGCTGAGGTCGAGGAAGGTGGTGACGTTGATCGAGCTCGTCGAGATCGGCGCGCCCTCGCCCGGATCCAGGGTCACGGCCAGGTAGCCGCACTGCGTGGTGTCCCCGCAGCGACCCGGCGGAAGGAGCGTCCAAGTATTCTCGGCGATTTCGACGACCACGCCGAAGCGAGCGTCACAGACCTCGATCGGGTTCTCGTCGGCGCGCTCCACTTCGCGATGGTCGGCGCCGATGAAGCCGCGGATCCGGAGCGAGGGCGGGCCCTTTGGGGTCTCGTCGCCCGAGTCCTCGTCGTCGTCGCCGCACGCGGCGAAAGCGGGCAAGAGGAGGGAGGCGAGGATGAGCAAGTTCGATAAAGAGCGCTTCACGCGATTTTCTCCGGCAGCTTCTTGAGCTCGATTTCGTCCGCCGCTGCCCGTGCGGGATCGATGCTGAACCCGCGCACGCTCTGGTCGAGCTCTTCGGCCAGAGTCTGCAGCTTTTCACCCTCGTTCACGGCGTTCTCGCTCGAGCCGACGACGTGCTCGGCGATGCGCTGGACCGCGTCCATGTTGCGCGCGATCTCGTCGGAGGCGATGGCTTGCTCCTGGACCGCCGAGGCCGTGTCGTCGATCACGCTGACGAGCGTCTTCAAGTCGGCGAGCGTTGCCTCGACGAGCTTGGTCCCTTCCTCGACCTCGCGTGTCCCGGTCTGCATGCTGCGGACGGCGTCGCTCGTCTGGTCGCTGATGGTGGCGATCAAGTCTTCGATGTCGCGCGCGCTCTGGCCGGTGCGCTTGGCGAGCGAGCTCACCTCGTCCGCGACGACGGCGAAGCCGCGGCCGTGCTCGCCCGCGTGCGCGGCCTCGATGGCGGCGTTCAGCGCGAGCATCGTGGTCTGCTCGCTGATCTGACGGATGACCTCGACGATGTTGCCGATGCGCTTGCCGCTCTCTCCGAGCTGCCCGATGCGCTGCGCCGCTTCCTCCACCGTTCGGCGGATCTGGGAGAGCCGCGCGATCGCGTCGCTCACCGCGGCCCCGCTCTGCTTGGCCGTGCGCGTCGCGGCCGCGGCGTTCTCGGCCACCTGCTGGATGGACGAGGAGAGCTCGGTGACGGCGGCGGTCGAGCCGGAGATCCTGCCCGCCTGCTCTTTCGCTCCTTCGAGCGTCTTGCGCGAAACCCCGGCGATCTGCCCGCTGGAAGCGTTGACCTGGAACGCCGTGCGCTGCACGCCGGCAGCGAGGCTGTGGATCTTCGCGAACACCCGGTTCAGGTTGCGCGCGAGATCGCCGATCTCGTCCTTGGTGTCGACGTCGAGGCGCTTGCTGAGATCGGCGTTGCCGCGCGACAGATCTTCCGTGACCGCGATGTAGCGCTTCAGGGGGCGCGTGATCTGGACCGCGAGCAGGTAGCCCATGAAGAGCGCGATCACGAGCCCCGCGCCGAGCAGGTACACGGTCTCCATGATCTCGCCGCGCACCTGGGCGCTCTTCTTCTCGCGTGAGCGGACCAGGTAGAGGTTGCCGATGGGCCGATCGGGATCGGCGTTGCCGAAGTACCCCGTGATCGGGCTCGCCCAGAAATCGTAGTAACCGAGCTTGCCGAAATCGAGCACCGGCACCTCGACGCTGCCCTCGATGGCCGTGGTCGGCTTCTTCACGGCCGAGAGCAGGAGCTCCTGACTCGCCTTCGGCAAGGCGCTCGAAACGACGATCTTGTCGTCCGTGACCAGCAGAGAGAACCGGTGCTGGAAGGCCTCCTCGTTGCCCGAGAAGCGCTGCGCCACGTCCGAGAACCACTCGTCGAGGCCGCGCCCGAAGATCGCGGCGCCGACGACTTGAGCGCCGCGTTGGATCGGCGCGCCGGACACGCGGTACCCCTTCTTGTCGAGCACCGCGAAGCGCGCGCGCACGGTCTTGCCCTCGCGCAGGTCCTGGAAGAGGCGGCTGCTGCGCCACTCGGCGTCGGGGACGCGGCGCGCTCCGCTCGGGAACACCAGGTTGCCCGCGGCGTCGGAGACCGCCAGCAACTCGGGCGCCATGGTCCCTTGCAGCGCCTCGGCCGCGCGCTTGATCCCGGCGGCGATTTGAGGAGCGTCCGTCGCTTCGAGCGCCGCGGCGAGGGCGGGGTCGTTGGCGATGAGCTTGACCACCGCGAACTCGCTCGCTCCGACGTCGTTCGAGATGTTGAGGTAGCGCTCGTAGTGCTTCTTCAGGAACTGGCCACGGTCGCCGGATTGGCGGATCTCGCTCGACGCCTTCCAGGCGCCGATCAGGACCACGATCGTGGTAACGAACGCGATCGTGCCCATGATCTTGCCCCTCAGGGTAAGCTTCGGCACCTTCATGAGCTTCTCACGCGGGCGAAGCTAACCCCATGCCGCCCGGTTTTGAAAGGCCCGTGGCGAGCCGGGCGCCCCTACTCCTTCGCTGGCGCGGCGTTCGTCCGGCAGACTCGAGCGCTGAAGCTGCCCTTGATGCCTTGGGCTCTCTGCGTTCCGTCGCCGGGAAACTCGAAATTGAGCAGGCCCCGGACGCGATCCCCCTCGGCGGTCCCGAGCTCCTTGAGCTCGAGGCTACCCCCAGGTTGAAACTCGAACCCTCTTTCACCGAGGCGCGCGACCGGCACCGCGTAGGGGCGCTCGGGGCGTTCCGGGGTCCCGCCGTGCGCCGGGTGCCCCGCCCAATCGTAGACCCCGGGGGCCGGGGGAGCCGCGGGCGGCGTCGCCACGGTCACGATCACCGCCGCGTCCTCGCTGCCCGGCGCGGCGTACTTTTCGCACGACGCTTCGTAACTGGCGAGGGTGATACGGAGCTCGTTCCTGAGCTCCGGGAGCACCAGGTATTCGGCGAAGGCGGAGCGCAGCTCGAACGTTCGGGCCGCGGCGTCGGGCTCGCCGAGCACGAGGGAGACGTTGCCGTGCGACTCGGCGCGACACGCCGAGAGGCAGAGCACGAACGGAAGCAACGAGGGTCGGCGCATCAAGCGCTGCGCACGACGCGCTGCTCGACCGCGACCGGCCACGCGCCGTTTCCGTACTTGGCGGCGAGGGGAGCGAGGGCGCGGCGCGCCTGCTTCACGGTCGGGCGCTGCCGCGGGTCGCGCCGGAGGCAGGCCGCGAGGAACACGCCGAGATCGGCGAGATGGGGCTCGCGTCCGATCGGCGCGAGCTTGGGAGGCCAGCCGTCGTGCTCGACGTGGGCGGCGAGGATCTTCATTTCGTCGTCGCCCTCGAAGAGCGTCTGAGCGGTGAGGAGCTCGAACGCGAGACAGCCGAACGCGTACACGTCCGCCGGCATGGGCGTCGGCTGGTGATCCTTCGGGATCACGCCGACCACCTCCGGCGCGCAATACTCGAGCGTCCCGCAGCCGGGGCGCAGCTGGCGACCGCTCAAGCCGAAATCCACGAGCACGGGGGTCTCTTCATTGCGCAAGATCACGTTCGACGGCTTGAGGTCGAGGTGACCGATGCCGACGGAGTGCATGGCCTCGAGCCCGGCGAGGATGCCGTCCAGGTAGCCGAACACCCGATCCATGGAGAGCGAGCGGCTGCGCACCAGGCGGTCGAGCGCGAGCCCGCGGATGAGCTCCATCACGAGGATGGGCTTTGGCCGCGCGGCGAGATCGAAGGTGACGAAGCGAGCGAGGTTTTGATGCTGCGGGACCGAGATCAAGGCGCCGGCCTCTTCGCGGAAGAGCTGCAAGAACTCTTGCTCGGAGAGGCTCCGCGCCGTGGTCGGGTCGTAGTCGGGGACCTTGAGCGCGAAGCCTTCGCCGTCGGGGTTGTTGCGATCCTCTAGGCGCCTGGCCATGAACACGCTGGCGGCGCCGCCGGCGCCGAGCGCGCGCATGACGTAGAAGGCGCCGATGGTCCGGCGGGGCAGAAGCCAATCGGGGAGCGCCTCGCGCCGCCGCTCGAGCGGGATCGCGTAGACGTCGCTCGCGGGGGCGACGGGCAGAGTTTCGATCGTCTCGAGCACTTGAT
>JAEZYO010000226.1 GCA_023419055.1 Pseudomonadota bacterium
TTTCGGAGGCGAGCGCCGCGAGGAAGAAGTGCTTCTGATCGTCGTCGGTGAGCGCGTTGAGGTAGACGACGTTGAGCGGAACTTTGCCCGCGGAACGGGGCGTGACGAAGCTATCGAGATCGAGCGGCGCACCGCCGGTGAAGAGATTCTTTCCCGGGCCGACCACGAAAGCCGTCAACTTGCGCGCCAGCTTCTCGCGTTCGCTCTTCTTCAGGATTTGATCAGGGTCATGCGGCAGGGCGAGCTCGTCGACGGCCATGATCGCCGAAACCACGTCCGAAAGAGTCAGTGACGGCGAGGAGCGGAGCGCTTCCAGGATCAAGTAGAGCAGCGTTCGCTGCGAATCTTCTTCTCCACCGATGCTCGCGAGGCTCACGAGGTTGCCGGCGATGGCTTGGAGCATCGAATCCCGCTCTTCCTTGCGTCGCTCGGGCTTCTCGATGCGCGCGAGATCGGCGTCGGACGGCAGCCGGATCGGGTCGAGCGAGAGGCGAGCGCCGTGGGACGTGCCCGGCGTCCAGATCCGAGGCTCCACCTTGGCCAGGTACTCGTCGCGACGCCGCCGGTCACTCTCGGGGAAGGCGTCCGGCTCGCGACCCCGCAGGAACTGAACGAGATCTCCCTGAGGGTCGATCGCGAGGACAGGCACTCCGGCGAGTACGACCTCTTCGACCAGGCACTTCGCCGCCCAGGTCTTGCCGCTGCCGGCGGCTCCGACCACGGCGACGTGGGTCTTGATGGAGTTCAGCGGGATGACGGCCGCGCGACCGCCCCGCCCGACGCGCCCGAGGTAGAGACCGTCAGGAATGTCGTCGTCACCGTCGCTCTCCGTTGCGACCGGCGCGGACTCCGGCGCCTTCCTCTTTTCACCCGCCTCTTGCGTCGAGCGCGTGTCGTCCCGGGGCTCGGGCCGCGCGACGGAGGTCTCTCGACCCGGTGGATCGAGCTCGTCGAGCTCCGCTTCGAGAGCCGCATCTTCACTCTCGTCCTCCTCGAAGGCCTCCGCCGCCGGGGCGCGCGCTTCCACTCGAGGCGACGCGCCGGATTTCGCGCCGAGCTCCTCCCAACGCTTGTCATAGTCGCCCTGGTGCTTCGGACCGAGCCTTTTCTCGCACTCTCCGCCCTTGTTCCACTTGCACCCGGAGCACCAGATGGGGTTGCCCTTCGGCTTCAGCCCCTTTCCGGTGCTCTCATCGTACTGAGCCCAGCCGACCATGCTCGCCAGGTGCGTGTAGACCTTGTGCCGGTCAGCGAAGACCTCCTTCCACTTCCGCTCCACCATCTGCTTCTTGGGATAGAGGTAGAAGATGCACGCCGAAGGCTTCGTCGCGTGCTGGTGATGGTGCATGATGGCGTACGCGAAGACCTGGAAAAGATCCTTGTTCTGATGGTCCGGGGGGATGAGCTTGTAGTCGATGATGCGGTGGCCGGCGATTCGCCAATCGTAGAACACGTAGTCGATGGCGCCCGTCACGTGAGCCTCGTCACCTTCGCCCACTCGAAAGGTGACGTCGACGCGCTGCCGGCGATCGCCGAAGATCTGGTCTTTGACCTGGGTCGACGGCGTACCCCGAGAGAGCGCGTAGTTGACCATCTCCGCGAGCTCCGCGAAGTAGGCCTGGAGCGTACCGGTCAAAGCCTGGCGCAACGGAACGCTGCGCGTCGCGAGCTTCTTCAGGTCGATGCATTGCGTGTTCGCGAAACGCAAGAACGCCTGGCGCAGCTGCTCCGCCCCTTCGCTCTCCGCAAGCGCGCGCTCGATCTCCGGAGCATACGAGGCTCTTCGATTGAAGCGTTCGACGATGCGATGAAACAGCGCTCCGCCGCCGGCTTGCGCCTCGCTGCCGGGTAACCAGACGAGCGTGGGGCGAGGAGCCGAGAGCCCCTCGCGTCGCGCCCGCTCGAAATCGAAGTAGTGGATGCGCGGGCAGGTTGCCGCCGTGCGAAGCTGGGTGACCGAGAAGTGATAGAGCGCCACAGGTCGATGCCTTCTCGCTAGGCCAATTGGAGGTAGAGATCGTCGTCCTGCGCGGTAACGAACAGGAGGTTCTCGCGGTGCATCTGCTCGGCGACCACCTTCACCATGGTCCAGATCCTCGGGAAGACCTCGTCGTTCTGCGAGGTCCTCGCGACGATGATCGTCGCCATTTCGCGCGCGGTCATGGACAAGGCCATGGCAAGCTCTCCTCTGATCTGAGCGCGCATTTGCTCGACTGCCCCTGGATTCGGCGGCTTGGGCGTTACACTGATGGGCCCATCCTCGGTGAGGAGCTGCCGGAGCAGCGGGTGGTCCAGATAGAGCTTCTTCCGGTGCAGTGATGCCCGGCATTCTTCTTCTGTGATGGGCCGGTAGCTGCCGCGCTCCACTTCGACCTCGAGATCGCCGACCCTCGCCGCGCCGAGCACGCTCGAGAGGGCGTCGAGCTGCGCGTGGTCGTCGAACTTGAGCCTGATGTGCTGGAACCGGCTCTCGTTGCTCAAGCTCTCGTAGATTTCCTGGCCCTTCTCCCCCAGGCGTAAGGGGCGGCGCTCATCGTCGGTGATGAGCAGTTGGTGGGTCGGAGGGG
>JAEZYO010000237.1 GCA_023419055.1 Pseudomonadota bacterium
GCCTCATCGGGATCCATCACGAACACCTGCCCGCCCGTCTCTTCAGCCAGGTGGTAGAACGCCGGATCGTAAGGGGAGCAGCTGCCGAAGAGGGCCGGGAAGATCTTCACGTTCTTCGCCGAAGCCAGGCTCGAGATGGCCGGCGCGAGCTCGTTGTCCTTGGGGCGCGCGTTCGTGTAGACGAACACCGTGGTGCCGTCCTCCGCGGACGAGACCGCTTGCATGATCGCGTCCATGGCAGGCTCCGGACAATCGCCGCCGCCGTCTGCGCCGAGCTCGTCGAGCGCGCTCATGAACTGCGTGGGATCGGAGTAGGTCTTGGCGGGGCCGACCACCGGATCGTTCAACGGCACCAGCAGGTACTGCGCCGGTTGCTCGGAGGTCGACGAACGGTCGGCGATCATCTGCTTTACCCCCGTCCGCATCTCTTCGATGATTTTCCCCATGCTCTCGGTCGTGTCCATGACGATCGCGACCGAAGGGCCGACGCCGAGCAGGAGCTTGAACTCCGCGTCGGTGAGCTCGGCGCGGATCCCCTCGAGGAACGCTTCCGTCGCCTTCCTGGCGAGAGCGGACGCTTCGTCGTGCGACTCGAAATGCGGCGAGATCTGGCAAAGATTGGTGTCCTTGTTGATCCCCATCGCACCGTTGCCGTCCAGGGCGCCGCCGTGAAAGCACTTCTTCACGCCCGGGCTCGGCTTGCGATCTTCACCCCCGTAGTAGCCCGAGGTCAGGCTGTTGGTGACCAGGTTGTCGCCGCAATCGAAGCAGAACGGAGCCGGCTCGGGCTCGAGGAAGCTGCAATCCTTGCAGGTCGCCATGGAAGGCGGCGCCATGATCTTCTTCCACTCCTGAAACGCGTCGAGGAGCTCGTCCTCGGTGTGCCCCGGGATGGTAAGGAGCGCGTTCGGCTCGGAGTGGCCGAGCTCGATCCAGTTCGAGTGAGCGTAGAAGTCTTGAAGCGTGTGGAGCGCCTGCCCGAGCGCCATGCGCGCGCTGCTCGCCTTGCCGAGCCGCGCGAACTCGAGCACGCCGTTGCGGCGGAAGATGATGCGCTCGTGGCCGCCGACGAAGTTCTCACCGTCGAAGTGCAACGATGAGAGCGTTTGATCCTCGTCGACGTGAGCGTTCCACTGCGCGATCTCCTTCATCGCTTGCTTGATCGCGCGCGTGGGTTGGTCGATGCCGTACGATCGTTTGATGACGGCCTGGATCGCTGATTCGGTGATCTGCTGATGACCGTTGCCGATCAAGCCCCAGCCCGTAAGGACGTTGGTCGGCGGGAAAGCCTCGGCCTGTTGGCCCGAGGTGACGGAGGCGAGCACCACCGCGACGGCGGAGAAGAAGCGCAGAGAACGGGAGAGGACCCTTGCCATGATCCCTTCTCGGCCGCTGCCGCGGGATCGTTGCCGGCGTTGCCCGACCTTGCCCTACCGCGCCGTTCTCGATCCCTCACATGACGAGGACGAGGAGCAGAAATAGAGGAGCCGAAATCAGCACGCCGAGCACCAAAAAGAACAGTCCAAACCAGGACTTACGTCGCACGAGCGCTACGCCGAGCGGGAAGGTGACGAGGTACGCGGCGGGGGGGAACCCGGCAGCAACGATGGCCGCTGCAAGGAGGGTCACTCCGAGCTGCACCAGGGGAAGCATGCGCTCTCGGTCGTCGCGAGAGAGGCTGCGATAGACGCCGTAGCAACCGAGGCTCATCAAGAACAGAAAAATGAGCGAGGGGCCGCTCGGATCGACCGGCCGGATCCCGGTTGCCCACGCTGGCCGCGCCAGCGCGAGCGCCGCAATCCCGGCGCCCGCCGCGCTCGCGCCCACCTTCACTCGATTCGCTGTTACGCGCTCGCTCTTGCCCACGGGACGGAGCGTCGTGCTTCTCGGGGCGATTGGCAAGCGATTCGTTGCGAACGAGGGCGGAGTAAGGATCTCCTGGCTCGCTCTCATCAGGGCGATTCGGAGAACGCTCGGGCGGTCACGCGGTCACAGCCATGAACCGTGATCCTCGCTGCCCTATCTCGTCGGCTGATTCGTTTGATCTCCAGCAACCCTGATCGCCTGCTGCAAGTACGAAGAGCCGAAGTTCAGCGCTTCGTGAAACAGCGCTCATGAAACAAACAAGCCTCCTCGTTCCATCGCGAGACTTCGATCACTCCCGCGCATCGACTGACATTGCTCGTCCTAGTGCAGCAAGGATCTCGTTGACCCGAGCGCGCCCGATCGATACGGTGTTCAAAGGCACGGCGGAGCAATACGGGTTCGCGTTCTCGCGATGGTGCGGGAACGCGCGAGCGTGGATGTGTGGAGTGGAATGAGCTCCGCCGGCGGGAGGAGCAGTGATGAAGAAAGCAGCACGCATTGCCATGGCGTTCGGCCTGTTCGGTACGAGCCTTTTCGCCGTCAACGGGGACGCGTACGCGCAGGTCGCCACGAGCACGCACGGCCCGGTCTGCGCCGTAGAATACGTTCCGCAGCCGCCGGGCAGCAGCATGGCGCCGGCCATCAAAATTTAAGTCGGCACGACGAGTAGCTGCACGTCCCCTAAGCACATTTACACGGTGTGCCCGTCCAAGAACACCGGCCAGTCCCAGTGCGGCTTGAACTACACCACCTGGGCTCACTATCCCGATGACATGTTCGTAGCGGTGTACGAGAACGCGCTCAAAGCGCAACTAGGGGGGCTCTGGTTGCAGACGGGTGGCACCTGCACGACCGGGACCGGTGGGAATCTGAACTGCCTGACGTCCAACGCACTTCGTTTCAAGATCCCGTGAGGCGAATCGTCGGTCGACCGAGCTCAACGAGCGAGCGCGATCCCCGAGCACGCTCGAACTGAACGTCCGATCGAATGAGCCCGCCGAAGCGAGCGGACCTTACAAAAAGGAGGAGGGCGAGTCAGGAGCGCGCCAACGTCGCTCCCGACTCGCCCTATTTCGATTCGTAGCTCTGCGTGCGGCTACGGAACGACGGCGCAGAAATTGTCGCTCTTGAGGTTCAAGCCTCCGCTCCAGATCTCGAACCCGGCCATGATCGCGCTCAAGTACCAGGTGCTTTGAATCACCTTGTACTTGGTGACCGCGTTCTGGATGAAGTCGTTCAAGTCGTAGGACATCTCGTTGATGGTCGAGCCGTCGTTCGGGACGTACGAGATGACGGGCTTGCCGTTCTGGCTGCAGTTGGTGGAAGCGTCGCATACCCACACGTTCCAGAGCTTGCCCGCGAGCTGCTCGCCGGTGCCCTTTACGGTGCCGAGGGGCTGCGCGGCGGGTGGATCGCGGTACCAGACCATCAGGTAGCCACCCGAGGGCGGATTGCTGAAGCTCGTGTTCGTGCTGAACCAGACGTCGTAGGCGGCGTTCCACTCTCCGCTCGGGCTGCCCGACCACTTCCAGCCCGTGGGCACGTCCGTGAGCGAGCTCACGAGCTTCGGTAGGTTGGAGTTCGAGCTCGCGACGGCGCCGTTCGACCCGCGGTAGATCGAGGGGAAGCTGAAGGGCGCGCCGGTCGTCGGCTTGCCGCTGTCACTCTGCTTGGTGACCTGGAAGGTGACGCCGTTGGTCACCGTGGTGGTCTGAAGGCTCGAGGAGCCACCCCAGGGGTTGTTCTGGATCACGTAGCTGTGACCGTCGCGGGTCCTCTGCGTGGTCTGAAAGTCGTTCAGCGCGACCGTCGTCGTGCCGTCGCCCGTGGAGCCGCTCAGGTTGCAGCCGGTGCCGGGCGGCGGCGCCGTGCTGTCGGTCTCGCCGAACTCGACGCAGAAATCGAAGGTGCGCGCCACGTCGGGGTTGCCCGGGACGATGACGAGCGCCGCCGTGATCTCTTCGCCGCCGTACTTCTTGGCCCACCCCCCCCCCCCCCCCCAGGGAATTTTAAA
>JAEZYO010000240.1 GCA_023419055.1 Pseudomonadota bacterium
GGGAACTTCCGCGCGCTGTTCGAGAGCATCGAGCGCGAACAAGAGAAAGAACGAGGGACCTGATGCTGGAGCGGATCGCCCGGGGCAGGTTGCCCGCGAAGCACCACACCGTGCTGCGCGACGACAACGGCGCCCTTTGTTACGAAGAGTGCCTGACGCGAGCGGGCTTCGACGGCCCGTACAGCATCCTCTATCACCAGCACCGGCCCCACGAGAGCCGCCACAAGCCGACCGGCCACGGATTCGCGGTGCCGACGCGCGCGCCGGAGGAGCCGCTCCTCCGCCGGCGCTACCGCTCGCTCGAGGCGCCGCACCCGAAGCAGGGCGGCACCATCGCCCCGCTCGAGGCGCGCGTGCCTTTGCTCTTCAACGAGGACGTGGTGCTCAGCGTGCTGCGCCCGAACCACGAAGATCCCGTCTACTTCACCAACGGTGACGCGGACGAGCTCTACTTCATCCAGAAGGGTGGAGGACTCTTGCGCTCGCCGTTCGGCGATCTCGGCTTCAACACTCACGACTACGTCTACGTGCCCAAGGGCGTGCCGCACCGCTTCCTGCTCGCGCCCGGCGTCGCGCAGTTCTGGCTAGTCATCGAGTGCCGCGGCGGCGTCTCGCTCCCCAAGCAGTACCGGAACGACATCGGGCAGATCTCGATGATGGCGCCGTTCTCGCACCGCGACTTCCGGGCCCCCGAGTTCCGCGGCCCGCTCGACGAGGGCCTGCTCGACCTCGTGGTGCTGAAGAACAAGGCGTTCCACGGCTACGAGCTCATCAAGACCCCGCTCGACGTGATCGGTTGGGACGGCACCGTCTACCCGTTCGCCTTCCAGATCGAGAAGTTTCAGCCGCGCGTGGGCCAGATCCACATCCCGCCCACCGTGCACGCGAACTTCGCCGGTCGCGGAGTCCTGATCTGCAGCTTCGTCCCGCGCCCGCTCGACTTCCACCCCGACGCCATCCCGTGCCCGTACCCGCATTCCTCGGTCGACATCGACGAGGTCATCTTCTACTCGGCGGGCAGCTTCACCTCCCACTCCGGTGTCGGCCCGGGATCCATCTCGCATCACCCTGCGGGCATTCCTCACGGCCCGCACCCGGGCGCCTACGAGGGCAGCATCGGCCACCACATGACGGACGAGGTCGCGGTCAT
The DNA here is from genome assembly GCA_023419055.1 of Pseudomonadota bacterium. Next base: position 1,151 of record JAEZYO010000240.1, read on the forward strand.
GATCGAGAGCAAGAAGCCGCTGCATCGCACCGAAGCCGCCGTCGCCATCGAAGATCGCGAGTACCACGAGAGCTTCAACGAGTGAGCCGCCTCACTTCACCACCACCGGTACGCCGTTCACCAGGCAGGGGAACTCGGCGGCCAGGCGGTGATCGCCCTGCTTCAGCGCGTCGCAGCGCGCGCCGAGCACCTCGACCTCGTTCGCCCCGTTGAGCTTCCAGTCCACGCCGTACTCGAGCTCCTCGCCGTCGAGCTTCACCTTGCCGTGCTTGACCAGCGAGGTGTCGACGTCACCCTCGAGTGAGAAGGTGCAGCTGCGGACGCCGTTGATGATGCTCTCGAGCGCCGCCTTGAGCGCGGCCTGGTCGTTCGCCTTCCAGTAAGGAGCGTTCGCGCCGGGCGCGGCGCCGGTGCCCGCATTCGCCATGCTCTGCAGGTGCTCCTGGGTGATCTCGTCGCCGACGCTGAGGACGTACGTGTCGACGCCGGCCGCGTGCGAAGCCTTCACCGTGTCGACCGCGAAGTCCTGAGAGGCCTGATCGTGCGCGTCGGGGTCGGCGCAGCTGTCGGGAGCGCCGTCGGTCGCGAGCAGGATGGCCTTCGGGCCCTCTGCCTGGAAGTCGAGCAACACGTCGGTCGCGGCGGCGATGCTCTCGGCGGTGGGCGTGTCCTTGGCCGGGCTCGCCTGCGAGTAGAGTGCGCGGATGGCCTCGAAGTTGTCGAGCGCGAGCGGCACCTGTTCGAGCCCCGCGAGCTCGGGGCAGGTGCGGTTGCCGAAGCGCCCGTAGCCGCCGTTGCTCGAGTAGAGCGCGATGCCGAAGCGCACCTGATGCTCGAGGTTCTTCACCACGCCGTTCGTGGGATCGGTGAGCGCGTCGCGCAGCACGTTCCAGCGATCGCCGCCGTCGAAGGGCTCGCTCATGCTGCCCGACTGATCGATGAGCAGGAGCACCGTCGGGATCTTCGAGTCGAGCTCGAGCGTGCCCTCGGCGCACGCATCCTCGCTCGGCTCGGGATCGGGCTTGTCGACCTCCTTCGGGTTCACGTTGACGTCGGCGACGCAGACTCCGCTCGGCGAGCAGCTCTGACCGGCAGCGCAGTCGCTCGCGCCAGCGCACTCGGGGCCGGGCTCCGGGTTCGCGACGCAGGCGCCCGCCTGGCACGTCGAGTTCGTCGGACACTCACTGTCCGATCGACAATCCACACCCGAGACGTGGCCCGTCTGCGGAGCGCCGGAGCACCCCGCAAGAGTGGCGGCCATGACGAGCAACGAAACGGAACCGAGCAGACGAGACGATGAAAGCGACACGACGAAAGACTCCTGGTTCGAGCGCTGAATCAGCGCGTCGTGGAGGAGCCTTTGCAGCCGCCGTGCCACCCCGCGATCCCGCAGGAAATGGCTCGATTCGAAGCGTCGTGCACCTGATTGCACACCCGCTCTTGCAAGAGCCTGCGAGCGATGCAGGCGGTTGCACGGCGCGGAGCTACTGGGCGTCGATCAGGCGCTGCCGGATTGCTTCACCGTCGGTCCAGTACAACGCGTGATCCGTGCCGACCCAGTCCTCGACGTTGGAGTTTGGCATGGACAAGAGCACCTCGGAACCAGCTCTCGGCGTTGGATGCCCGCGGTTGTCGCGATGTTGATGCGCACTGAGAAGGCGTCACCGCGCGTCGCGACAGCGAGGATCACGATGTCTTGATCGCGCTCGGACTCGACGCTCTGCCCCAAGAAGCGCTCGAGTAGGCGGGTGAACTCGGCCTCTTGCGGGCACTCGTCGGGAGCCTTCCACGACACCTCCAGCGACCCTCGCGCTTCGGCGACGTTCGCCGCGCAGAACACGGCGAAGCCGAGCCCCCACGCCGTGGCCCCGAAACCGCGCCTGGGGCGAGTTCGTCGCATGAAGCCGGGTTATTGCCGACCCGTGAAGACGGATCAAGGCGCGTCAGCGCCAGTCGACCGGCTCGTCGCGGAGCCAGGTGCGCTGCCGTCGCGCGAAGACGCGCGTGGTCCGCACCACCGCGTCGATGAGCGCCTCGAGATCGATGGGCGCGCCGCTCGCGACCGCCTCGTTCACTTGCCGGTACCCGACCGAGCTCATGGCGCGCGTCTCCGCGTAGCCGAGCTCGCGGAGCTTTCGCACCTCGTCGATGAAGCCCGCCTCGAACATTCCGGTTACTCGTTTGCGGATGCGAGCGTCGAGCTCCTCTTTGCTCTGCTTCACGCCGATCAGGCGCGCGCGGTGGCGCGGCTCGCGGAAGCCGTGCTCGGCTTGCCAGGCGCTCATGGGCTTGCCGGTGAGCTCGAAGACCTCGAGCGCGCGGCTCACGCGGACGAAGTCGTTCGGAGCGAGGCGCGCGGCGGCGGTCGCGTCGACGCGGGCGAGCTCAATGTGCAGGGCGGCGCGGCCTTCGCGCTCCACGAGGTCGCGATGGCGCTCGCGGATCGCGGCGTCGCCGGGAGGCGCTTCGGCGAGCCCGTAGACGAGCGCGCGCACCCACAAGAAGGTGCCGCCGCACACGATGGGCGTGCGCCCGCGCGCCCGGATCTCGGCGATCGCGGCCTCGGCGAGCTCCGCCCAGCGCGCGGCGTCGAGCGTCTCGCGCGGCTCCACGACGTCGATCAAGTGGTGAGGGGCGCGCGCCTTCTCCTCGGCGCTCGGCTTGCCCGTGCCGATGTCGAAGTGGCGGTACACCTGCACGCTGTCGGCGCTCACGATCTCGCCGCCGAGCCGCTCCGCGAGCTCGACCGCGAGCGCGGTCTTGCCCGAAGCAGTGGGTCCGACGACGACGAGGAGCTCGGGTTCGCTCGCGCTCACGTCAGCGCCGCCCGACCTTGCGCTCGAGCTCACTCCAGCTCATGAAGGTGACGACCGGTCGCCCGTGGGGACAATGTCCGGCGAAATCAGCGTCGTCGAGCGCGGTGAGGAGCGCCTGCACCTCGGTGGCCGAGAGCGGATCGCCTGCCCGCACCGAGCCGTGGCACGCCATGGTGGCGAGCGTGAGATCGACCGCGTCGGAAAACTCGCGCCCGCCCTGACGAGAGAGCTCGGAGAGCAGATCGCGCACCAGGCGCTCCGCGCCGGCGCGTTGCAAGAGTCGCGGGACGCCGTGCACGCTGACGCTCTCCGGGCCGCGCGCGCGCACGTCGAGCCCGACCTCCAGGATCTGCGCGGCGTGTTGCTCGACGAGCTCGGCTTCGGCGCGCGTGACCTCGAGCGTGATCGGGAAGAGCAGCGCTTGTGAGGCGACCGCGCGCGACTGGTACTGATGGCGCAGGCGCGTGAAGTTGACGCGCTCCGCGGCGGCGTGTTGATCGAGCAGGTAAAAGCCCTCGCGCCCTTCGCACAAGAGGTACGTTTGGCGCAGCTGGGCAATGAAGCGGAGCGTCGACCAGCGCACATCGCCGCGCGGCTGGATGGGCGCGGCGACCGCCGAGTCACGGACGGCGATCAACGCCGCGGCGCGCTCGGCCTCGCTCACGCTCGGCACGAGGGGGCGCTCCTGCGCCTCGCTCGCGGTGACGGGAGCTCGAAGCGGCTCGAGGGGCTCGCGCGCAGGCGCCGGCGTCGCCTGAACCTGCACCGGCGCTGACTGGACCTGCACCGGTGCGGGCTGGACCTGAACCGGCGCGGGCTGCGCCTGGGGCCTGCCCCACGCGGCTCGGGTGGTGGGCGGAAGCGAGAAGGCGGTCGTGAGCGCCCGCGACAAGATGGAGTAGAGCGCGTCGCTCAAGGCGCGCGCGTCGGCGAAGCGCACCTCGGTCTTTTGAGGATGGACGTTCACGTCCACGAGCTCGGGCGGCAGATCGAGGTAGATGACGCCGCGCGGGTAGCGACCGCGCTCGAGCACGCTGCCGTAGGCCTGCGCCACGGTGACGTGCAGGGACCTGTCCTTCACCACGCGATCGTTGACGAGCAAGAAGAGCGCGCCGGTCCCGGAGCGGGCGTGCTCGGGTCGAGAAAGGTAGGCCTCGACCGAGAGCGGTCCTCGCTCGCCGAGGCACGTGGCGAGCTCCACGTCCTCGCAGATCTGACGAACGCGCTCGATGCGGTTCTGCGTGCGGAGGAGCTCGCGCACCTGTCGCCCGTCGCGCGTGAGCGTGAACGTCACCCCGGAGCGTGATAGCGCCGCGGACTCGATGACGTCGGTGACGTGACCGGACTCCGTCCCGCTCGAGCGCAGGAACTTGCGGCGAGCCGGCACGTTGAAGAACAGATCCTTCACCTCGATGCGCGTGCCTGGCGGCATGCCGATCGGGCGCACGACGGGCGGCGCTCCGCCCTCCACGAGCACCTCGATCCCGGCCTCCGAGTCGCGCGGGCGCGACTCGATGCGAAAGCGGCTGACGGAGGCGATGCTCGGTAGCGCCTCACCGCGGAACCCGAAGGTGCGGAG
>JAEZYO010000760.1 GCA_023419055.1 Pseudomonadota bacterium
GACGGCGGCCGCGCCCGCGGCGCTCGGGTCCTCCCTCCCCGTTCCACGTCGCCCCGAGCTCTCGGAGGTGACCGAGCTCTCGATCGGCGCGACCGCGCTCGCTGATTACGCGCTCTGCGCGCGACGCTTCGAGCTCGTGCACGTGCTCGGCTTCGACGAGCCTTCACCCCTCGGGCTGACGGCGGTCGACCCCTCGGACGACGATCCTCGCTCGCTCGGCAGCGCCGCTCACCGAGTGCTCGAGCTCTGGCCGCTCGAGCGCTGGGGCGAGCCCACCCCTCACGAGCAGGTCCTCGCCGCGCTGGTGCGCGAGGGCGTCGCCGCAGGAGACGCCGCGAACGAGCTCGCCGCCGGCGTCGCTCGCTTCCTCTCCGGCACCTTCGCCGCGCGCGCCCGCGGAGCTCGGCGGGTGGTGCGCGAGCTCGAGCTCGCCACGCTCTTCGATCGAGCCATCACGGCCCCACAGCCGTCGAAGCCGAAGCGTGGCAAGGCGCGCGAACGCGCGAACCCGCTCCAGCTCAGCCTGTTCGACCCGGGCCCGGTCGAGGCGACTCCGGCAACAGCAACAGCAACAGCAACGGAAGCGGGAACCCACGGCGTCTTGCTCAAGACCACGCTCGATCTCCTGGTCGAGCACGAGGACGGGAGCTTCGACGTCGTCGACTACAAGCGCTCGAAGGGCCGCTTCCGCGACCGTCACGCCCTACAGCTCTCCGCGTACCGGAGCGCGGTCGCCCAGCATTTCCAGGCGACCGAAGTCCGGACCGGGCTCGTGCACCTGCTCGGCGGAGACGGCGAGCCGCACTGGGTCGATCCGGTGCCCTTCGACGTTGCGCGCCTGGCTCAGGCACTCGGTCGCGCGCGCTGGGAGGAGCATTTCCCGCCCGTGCAGAAGAGCGCCTGCGAGCGCATCGGCTGCGGCTTCGTCGGGACCTGCCACGGCGAGCGCGAGCGCGTCGGCGGCTTCTAGCAGCGCGGGCGGGCCGTTCTGACCCGCCCGTCTCTCGACCGAGCTCAGAGCTCGGTCTTGCCCATCAAGAACTTGTCGACGCCGCGCGCGGTCTTGCGACCGTCCGCAATGGCCCACACCACGAGCGACTGACCGCGCTGGCAGTCGCCAGCCGCGAACACGCCGGGGACGCTGGTCTGGAAGTTCGCGTCGATCTCGACGTTGCCGCGGCGGTCGAGCTTGAGCCCGAGGTCGCTCACGATGCCGGGGTGCTCGGGGTGGACGAAGCCCATCGCGAGCAGCACGAGATCGGCCGGGAGCTCGAACTCGCTGCCCGCGACACGCTCGAATTTTCCGCCCTTGAACTCGACGCGCACGCAGTGAAGCTTCTCCACCTTGCCGTTGCCGGAGACGCGCTCGGTCGAGACGCTCCAGTCACGCTGCCCGCCCTCTTCGTGCGACGACGAGGTGCGCAGCATGAGGGGCCACATGGGCCAGGGCGTGATCGAGGCGCGCTCCTCGGGGGGCCGCGGCATGATCTCGAAGCTCGTCACGCTCTTCGCGCCCTGACGGTGCGAGGTGCCGATGCAGTCGCTGCCGGTGTCGCCGCCGCCGATGACGACCACGTTCTTGCCCGTGGCGAGGATCGCGCCCTCCTCCGGCACCTGGTCGCCGGCGACGCGGCGGTTCTGCTGCGTGAGGAAATCCATCGCGAAGTGAACGCCCGGGAGCTCGCGCCCGGGGACCTCGAGGTCGCGCGGCTTGCGCGAACCGATCGCGAGCACGATCGCGTCGAAGCTGCTCCGGAGCTCATCGGCGGTGACGGCCTTGCCGACGTCGACGCCCGCCTTGAAGACCACGCCCTCTTCCGTCATCTGACGGACGCGCCGCTCGATGATCTCCTTCTCGAGCTTGAAGTCGGGGATGCCGTACATGAGGAGCCCGCCGATGCGATCGTCGCGCTCGAACACGGTCACGCTGTGGCCCGCGCGAGCGAGCTGCTGCGCGGCGGCGAGCCCGGCAGGACCCGAGCCAATCACGGCCACCTTCTTCCCCGTCTTCACGCGCGCGGGCACCGGGACCACCAGGCTCTCCGCGAACGCTCGATCGGCGATGGAGCGCTCGATGAGCTTGATCGCGACCGGGTCGTCGTTGATGCCGAGCACGCACGCGGCCTCGCACGGCGCCGGACAGACGCGACCGGTGACCTCCGGGAAATTGTTGGTGGCGTGGAGCGCCTGGATCGCCTGCTCCGGGTGGTTCCGGAACACGTGATCGTTCCAATCGGGGATGAGGTTACCGAGCGGGCAGCCCGTGTTGCAGAAGGGGATGCCGCAATCCATGCAGCGGGCCCCCTGCTTCACCATCTCGTCTTGAATGACCGGAAGCTCGAACTCGCGGTAGTCCTTCAAGCGCTCCGAGACGGCGCGCTTGCTGGGGTCGAGTCGCTCGTATTCTAGAAATCCAGTTATCTTTCCCACGTTCGTATTCGATCTTCTTGAAAGGCAGAGAGTTTCGGGTGGCGCGTCGGGCGCGAGTCTCGGGCCCCCGGAGGAGCCCGAGAGCACCTCACTTGGCGGTGGCCTGAACGACGCGGAGCGCAGCGCTGGGAGACGACTTCTCGCGCGCCGCCGAGAGCTCGGCGAGCACGCGGCGGTACTCGAGCGGCACCACCTTGATCACGCGATTGACCGTGTTTTCCCAGTCTGTGAGGAGCTTCGCGGCGAGGCGGCTGCCGGTGCGCTTCTTGTGCTCGTCGAGCAACGACGCGAGGAACGCGGCGTCCTCCGCGTTGAGCTCCTCGAGCTCGATCATGCCGTGGTTGACGCGCTTCTCGAAGCCGCCGTCGACGTCGAGCACGTAGGCGAAGCCGCCGCTCATGCCGGCGGCGAAGTTCCTGCCCGTCTTGCCGAGCACCACCACCTGGCCTCCGGTCATGTACTCGCAGCCGTGGTCGCCCACGCCCTCGACGATCGCCGTCGCGCCGCTGTTACGGACGCCGAAGCGCTCGCCCGCGCGCCCGCTGAAGAACGCACGGCCACCGGTCGCGCCGTAGAGCGCCGTGTTGCCGATGATGATGTTGTCCTCGGCCGGGAAGGTCGCGCTCTTCGCCGGGTAGACCGCGAGCACGCCGCCGGACATGCCCTTGCCGACGTAGTCGTTGCCGTCACCCTCGAGGTTGAGCTCCATGCCGTGGTTGTTCCAGGCGCCGAAGCTCTGGCCCGCCGAGCCCGTGAAATCGAGGCGGATCGTGCCCTCGGGCAGGCCTTCCTTCCCGAAGCGGCGCGCGACCTCACCCGAGAGCATGCCGCCGGCCGTGCGGTGCACGTTCCGGATCGGCAGCTTGTGGTGAACCGGCTCGCGGCGCTCGAGCGCCGGCTTGCAGAGCTCGATGAGCTGCACGTCGAGCGACTTGTCGAGGCCGTGATCCTGCTCGACGCACTTGAAGACGCCGACCCCGGGCTTCACGTCGGCGGGCATGAGCACGTCGCTGAAGTCGAGCTTGGCCGCCTTCCAGTGCTGCACGGAGCGAGCCTTGAGGCGCTCGACGTGTCCCGTCATCTCCTTCAGCGTGCGGAACCCGAGCTTCGCCATGATCTCGCGCACGTCCTCGGCGACGTAGAACATGAAGCGGATCACGTGCTCGGGCTTGCCGTCGAACTTCGCGCGCAGCACCGGATCTTGCGTGGCGATGCCCACCGGGCAGGTGTTGAGGTGGCACTTGCGCATCAGGATGCAGCCCGAGGCGACGAGCGGCGCGGTCGCGAACCCGAACTCCTCGGCGCCGAGCAAGGACGCGATCACCACGTCGCGCCCGGTGCGCATCTGACCGTCCGTCTGCAGGATCACGCGGCTGCGGAGGTCGTTCTTCACGAGCACCTGGTGCGTCTCGGCGAGGCCGAGCTCCCAGGGCACGCCCGCGTGCTTGATCGAGGTGAGCGGCGACGCGCCCGTTCCACCGTCGTGACCCGAGATCAGGATCACGTCGGCGTGCGCCTTGGCTACGCCCGCGGCGACGGTGCCGACGCCCGCTTCCGCCACGAGCTTCACGCTGATGCGCGCGCGCGGGTTCACCATCTTCAGGTCGAAGATCAGCTGAGCGAGATCCTCGATCGAGTAGATGTCGTGGTGAGGCGGCGGGGAGATCAGCGTCACGCCGGGCGTCGAGTGCCGCGTCTTCGCGATGATCGCGTCCACCTTGTGACCGGGGAGCTCGCCGCCTTCGCCGGGCTTCGCGCCCTGCGCGACCTTGATCTGGAGCTCGTCGGCGTTGACCAGGTAGTAAGTGGTCACGCCGAAGCGCCCGGAGGCGACCTGCTTGATCGAGCTCCGGCGGAGGTCGCCGTTCGCGTCGGGCGTGTAGCGCTCGTCGCGCTCCCCGCCCTCACCCGTGTTGCTGCGACCGCCGATGCGGTTCATCGCGATGGCGAGGTTCTCGTGCGCCTCCGCGCTGATCGAGCCGAAGCTCATCGCGCCGGTGGCGAAGCGCTTCACGATCTCGCTCGCGGGCTCGACCTCCTCGAGCG
>JAEZYO010000262.1 GCA_023419055.1 Pseudomonadota bacterium
AGGGAACCGTGTAGTCGAGGTTGAAGCTGGTCCCCTTCGTCGGCTGGACGTGGATGTCCGTGTTCGCGTCCATCCCTTTCAGGAACTTGTTCACGAAGGCGTTGATGGCCGCAGTCTGGCTCGCCGGCGCTTGGCAATGCATGTGGTCGGGGGTGAAATCCCAGCCGATGCGATCTTCGATCCCCATCGACTTCCAGACCTCGCTCGCGACGCGGATCGATTTGAAGCCGGACTCGTCGCCGAGCCAGACTTGAGTGGGGTTACCGAGAGCGAGGACGGCGCGCGGCGCGATCATGGCGATGAGCTCGTGATGATCGTGAGGCAGCGTGTAAGGGTCGCCCATCTCGTCGAAGAACCAGCTCGAGTTGGTGTTGTCGATCTTCTCGATGTTCGTGCCCGTTCGGGTGTTGTAGTCCTGGGAAGTTCGCCACGAGTTGATCCCGCCGCCGCCTGACTCCTGCGCGATCGTGAGCGCCACTCGCTCATCGAAGGCGCCCGAGAAGAGCGCCATCTTGCCGGCGTAGGAGCAGCCGGTGACACCGATTTTCGTGATGTCGATTCCGAGCTCGTCCTTGACCTGATCGAGCCCGTCGATGAGACGGCTCACGCCCCAGGCCCACGCGGAGTACTTCCCGATCTTGCCCCACAAGTCCGGATACACCTTGTAGTAGGGGTCACCCTGGTTGTGGGAGCCGCTGCCGTTCGCGTAGCTCACGACCTGGTCGTGACTGAAAGTGACGCTGCGGCATCCCGAGACCGAGGCTCCGAGACCCATGGAGATCATCACGCACTCTCCGCTGCCGCCGACGTTCGAGCTCAAGGTGATCTCGCCGTCGTCGGTCGTGACCTTCACGCTCAGCGAGTTGCCGGAGAGGCTGGCGGCGACCGTCGGCGGCTCGGGCTTCGGACCGATCTCGTACTGCTCGAGCTCCTTCTTGATCTCGTTCCTTCGACAGGCCCACTGCGTCTTGCTGGAGATTCGAGAGCCGTCGTTCATGGCGAACGGATCGGGCAGCTTCTCGCTTTCGGCACGCTGTCCCGCGGTCACCTCGCAATCGGCACCGGTATTCTCGGGATAGCCGCCGCTCACTCCCGTCCCGCCCGAACCAGCGCTGCCGCCGAGCCCCGTCCCGCCGACTCCTGCAGAGGAACCTCCGGCGCCCGGGGTTCCTCCCGAGCCCGAAGCGGTCGTCCCGCCAGCGCCCGAAGCAGCGGTTCCTCCCGAGCCCGAAGCGGTGGTCCCGCCGGCGCCCGAAGCAGTGGTTCCTCCCGAACCCGAAGCAGTGGTCCCTCCAGAGCCCGAAGCGGCAGTCCCTCCGGAGCCCGAGGCGGTCCCGCCGCTGCCGGGAGTATCGGAAGGCTGATCGCTCCCGCACCCGGCTGTGGCGAACAGGGCAGAGAGGATGGTCGAGGTGAGGAGGACGGAGCGGAGTCTCATCGGCTGTTCTCGATTCTGAGCGCTTGAAATTTCTGGCACGACTGTCGGCACCTCAGACGCGCTGCGGGGCCTCGCACGCTATTCCCCTGAATCTCGGCAGTGATCAGCTCTTTGTGGAGCCGAACTCGTCATCGAGTTTGCGCGCACGCGCTCTGCGTTCGTGAAGTGTCGCCAATCTCGCGTATGGCAACGTTAACAAGGTATTAGCGCCGCAAATTCGTGGATCTCGTCGACCGGAGCGACACTTGGCGCTCGTGCGCCGACGCAGTGCCACGACTCGGCTTCGGCATCACGCGGGCCCGCTCGTGATCGTGGCGTCGTTTTCGCTGCCGTTCTCTGCTGGGCGTGGCAACGTTAACAAGGAGCTCGGGGCCGCAATCGCTCGATGAGCCGAAAGACCATGCGAAAAATCGTCTTTAGTGCGTTGCTACTCTGCGCGGCACTCGGCTTCCCAACGCCGGTGCTCGCTGCGGATTACTTGGTGCACCCCGAAGGGTCGGGAGATTCCTGCACTCGTGCCGCGCCTTGTGCGCTCGGCACGGGGGTAGCCCGCGCCGTCGCGGGCGACACGGTGGTCCTCATGGATGGCGTCTACCGCGAGGGCTTGAGCCCGCAGAACTCGGGGACGCCGGAGGCGTGGATCACGTACCGGGCCGACGACTGCGCGCTCCCGATCATCGAGGGGCAGGGGGAAAGCGCGACGGCGGACGCGAACGGCCACTATCCGAGCGGTGTGTTCATGAGCCAGGCCACGTACCTTCGATTCGTCGGGATCGTCTCCCGATATTGGGACAGCGGCTTCGCGAACGGCTGGACTGGGGAGATCTCCGACAGCTCGAACGGACACATCGAATACATCAACTGCATCGGTGACGGAAACGGGCGCACCGGCTTCGCGATGTACAGCGCTCGCGGCTTCACCGTGCGCGAGTGCATTTCGGCACACAATGGCGGGAGCCCTACGGACTCGTGGTCGAGCGGTGTCCAGCTCTATGCAGTGCAGGGCACGCCGGAGGAGAACGTCATCGAGCGGACCGTCTCCTTCGAGAACGTCGACGGTCAGAAGAACAACGACGGCAGCGGCTTCATCGTGGACGAGGAGACGCAGGGAGCCACGTTCACCAACAACCTCGCGTTCGGCAACGGCGGCTCCTGCATGCGGCTCACGCGCAGCCACAACACGCGCATGTCGAACTTCAGCTGTTATCACAACGGGATGAACCCGGACGCCAACTCACCGACCAACCCGGGCGAGTTTTACTGGACCGATCAGGAGTCGCGGGACACGACCACGCTCGTCAACAGCATCGCTGCGGCGAGCGGTTCGCCGCAGGATCCCGAGGCGCTCCGGTTCCCGCCGGCCTCGGGGCTCTCGAACAATCTCACGATCGACAGCGGGCTCACTCCGTTCTTCTCGGATCCCGACGGGCTCAACCCCGACTTCAGGCCTCCGGCGAGCGCGGCGGCGCAGGTGGAGAACCTCGGCTCGCCGACAGGCGCCCCCGACGTCGACATCGGCTTCGATCCGAAATGCATCGTCCAGCGCGACCCGAGCGTGCCCTTCCAGAAGAGCTGGTGGAAATACGCGATCGACTACGACTACATCCGCAGCATCGGCGGGGTGGCGAAGTGCTTTCACCCCAAGCCACGCACCGGCGGAGCCGATCTGGGCGCGTACGAGCTCAGCGGGTCTCCGCACACCTTCAGCAC
>JAEZYO010000328.1 GCA_023419055.1 Pseudomonadota bacterium
CCTCTCGCTCGTGCTCTTCGACGTCGACCACTTCAAGAAGGTCAACGACACCTACGGGCACCCGGTCGGTGATCTCGTGCTGGTCGAGATCGCCAAGGTGGTGCGCCGCGAGGTCCGGAACGAGGACGTGGTCGCGCGTTACGGTGGAGAAGAGTTCGCCCTCATCTTGCGCGGCATCGACATCACTGGCTCTCGCTCGGTGGGTGAGCGCCTGCGTCACAAGATCGAGCAGCTCGAAGTCAAGCTCGACAAGGGCTCGCTCAAGGTGACGGTGAGCGTCGGCTGCGCCTCGATCGTGACGCTGCCCGATCAGACCCCCGAGGCGCTGATTCTCTCGGCAGATCAGCGCCTTTATGCGGCCAAGCGCGGCGGGCGCAACCGGGTCGTCGCGGGCGACGGCGGTTGACCGAGCGGCCCTGACCGCTCGCGCCTTTGGCAACGGCCCGGAGACTTGGTAAGCCTCTCGGCCGAAATGGGGTCCGAAGAGACCGAACCGAGCGCGGATCCCACCGGGGACCCCTCCGAACGAGAGCACGACGCGCCGAGGCCGGAGCTCGAACCGCGGAACTTCGCATACGCCGCGCTCGCCCTGCTGCCGGCGTTTCTCGTGATGTGCGCGGACACTCACTTCACGCTCAGCGTGCCGCTGGTCGCGTCGTCGTGCGGGATCGCAGCCTTCTTCATTCTGAGGGGGCTGGGCTCACTCGAGCGGGTCGCAGAGTCGAGCGAAGCCGGGCCGAAGCTACGCGCGCTCGCGCCGCGTCTCCTCGAGCTCGTCGGTAGCGCGGCGGCCCTCGTCGCCGCGCTGAGGCTCGCCGTGGCGGGCGTCTTACCCTGGCCGGTCGCGACCGCTGCCGTGCTCGTCACGGTCGGCACCTTGTGGGTCGCCATCGCTGCCTTCCGGGTGCTCGAGGGCTTGGGCGTCACGGACGGGCGCCCGCTGTTCGCGCGTCACGGCTTCTGGCTCTTCGTCGCGAATGTCCTCGTCTACTTGCCGCTGCTCGGTAGCTTCTCTCTGAGCGATCCCTGGGAGACGCACTACGGCGAGGTCGCGCGCGAGATGCTGGCGCGGGACGATTGGATCTCGCTCTGGTGGGCGCAAGACGGCTGGTTCTGGTCGAAGCCGGTGCTCGACTTTTGGCTGCAGGGCATTTCCTTTCACTTGCTGGGCGTCGGTTACCTGCCCGACCAGATGCTGGGCGGCGCGAGCCTCGGTCGCTTCCCCCAGCCGGAGTGGGCGGCGCGGCTGCCGGTCTTCGTGCTCACGGTGGTAGCCACGCAGGTGTTGTACCGCGCGATCCGGCCGAGCTTCGGCCGTCGCGCCGCGCTGTTCGGCGGGCTCGTGCTCACCAGCATGCCCTACTGGTACCTGCTCGCGCATCAGAGCATGACCGACATGCCGTACGTCGCGCCGCTCGCGACCGCGCTCGGCTTCTTGTTGCTCGGCGTGCAGACGGATCCCGAGAGGCTCGCGCGCTCGTTCTCGGTGCCGATCGGGTCGAAGAGCTACGCGTTCTCGTCGCGGCACGTCGTGCTCGGCGTGGTGCTCGTCACGGTGCTGCCGCAGATCCTCTACCTCTTCTCGCGGCACCTGACGCTCCAGATCGCCGGGCCTCCTTACGGCTTCCGCTGGCACCTGGACGAGTACTTCGCCGGCTCCGGCGCGGGCAACTGCGGCATCCCCGGAAACGGCCAATGCGTGGCCTGGGTGCCGCAGGACCCGCTTCTCCAGCCGGGCGTGATGGGCCTGATCTGGAGCGTCCTGCTCGGCCTGCTGTTGCTCGCGAACCGCGACGAAGCGCGCCTCCAGCGCTCGTACTTCCTTGCCGCGTGGTACTTCACCGCGCTCGCGACCATGGCGAAGGGCGCTCCGGGGCTCGTCTTGCCGCTCGCGATCGCGTGCGTCGCGCTCGCTGCCACGCGCCGCTTCCGCGATTTCGCGCGACTCGAGCTGCCGGCCATGGCGCTCATCGTGCTGTGCGTGGCGCTGCCCTGGTACGTGCAGATGTACGCGCGCCACGGCTCGCCGTTCATCGATCGGCTCTTGATCCACGACATGTACAAGCGGGCGTTTTCGCACGTGCACGACACCAACGCAGGTGATGACACGAGCTTCCGCTACTACATCTGGCAGCTCGGCTACGGCCTCTTCCCGTTCACGGGGCTCGCCGGCGCCGCGCTGCTCTACTTCCAGCGCTTCGGCGACGAGGCTCGCTCCCGGCGCGCGCAGATCCTCGCCTGGCTCATGCTGTGGCTGCTCCTGGTCTTCGGGATGTTCAGCGTGACCAAGACCAAGTTTCATCACTACATCCTGCCCGCCGTTCCGCCGCTCGCGCTCCTGTCCGGCATCGTGCTCGACCGCGCCTTCCGCGGCCCTCGCCCGTCCCAGGGACGCGTCTTCGGCTACCTCGCGACGCTGGGAGCGGCGGCGTTGCTTCTCTGTTACGGCGTCGCGCGCCTCTACCCGGGCAGCGTGCTCGGTGACGCGAACGTCCCCGCGCGCAGCGTTTGGTCCTGGGTGGCGGCGGGTTCGTCGCTCGTCCTCGCCGCGCTGTCGCTCGGGCTCGGCGTGAAGTGGTTCGCGCCGCGCGCCGCGACCGTTTCGACCCGCGGCGGCGTCGATGCGTGGTTCGTCGGGATCGCCGGGCTGTGTGGCGCCGTCTTCGTCGTGCTCGCCGGGCGCGACCTCTTCACGAGCCTCGAGCTCAACGGCTCGATCCGGCTCATGCACCTCTTCACTTACAACTACGCGCGCCCCTGGCCGACGACGCTCGACTTCACCACGACCTTCAAGGCCTTCACGCTCGTCGCGGCGGCGGTCTCGCTCAGCCTCGCTCTCCCGCGCCTGCGCCGTCACGCGGCGGTGCTGCTCACCGCGACCGGGCTCGTCACGGCCCTGTGGGGCGTGAACGTCTACCTGGTGCGCCTCTCACCGCACTGGGGGCAGCGCGAGACCATCCTCGAATATTATCGACGTCGTAGCGGGCCGGAGCAGCCGCTCGTTGCCTATCAAATGAACTGGAAGGGCGAGAACTTCTACACCAGCAACCGCCTGCCCGCGTTCGTGCGCTCCGGCACCGCCTTCAAGACCTACGTGAAGGAGCAGCGGGAAAAGGGGGTGCGCGTCATCTTCGTGAGCACCGAGCACTCGCGCATGAACTCGCTGAAGAGCGAGCTCGGAGCGGTGAAGAAGTTCGAACCCATCACCACCACCGCTCTGAACAACAAGTTCTTCATCGCGCGCGTCGAGCTCTGAAGAGCCTCTTCACTCCGTCTCGAGCAGGCGGACCCCGCCGCGCTTCTCCCTCTCTGCCTCGGTGGCGGCGCGTACCTTCTCGTAAAGCGCGACCACGTCGCCCTTGATCCCGTCCAGCGTCACCTCGGGCGACGCCTTGTCGAGCGTGCGGAGGACGAGCGTGCCGGTGCCCATCAGGCGCTGCCCGAGCGGGCGCAGCACCGTGTAGTCATTCACGCGGTAGAGGTCGACCTGCTCGAGGCGCTTCGACAGAAGTCCGGTCTCGACGACGATCCGGCGCGTCGTCACGCGGTAGTGGCGTGCGCGGGAGCGCCACCAGAGCACGGCGAGCCAGATCCCCAGCGTGACCACCGCGAGCGCGAGCTCGCCCAAACTCTTCACCAGCGCCGGGTGACCTTCGAACAGGATCTCTTCGCTCGCCTCGGGCACGATCGCGCCTTGCATGCGAAGAGAGGTAACATTCAAGCTCCTTCTCGATCAAACCAGCCCCGCGAAACGCGCAACTTCACGAGCTCCCGCCCGCGGAACTCGACATCGCGCCCCCAGCAAGCCCGCGTCGATGCCGTCCAAACGAAAACCGGCGAGGCCGGGCGCCTGCCGCGTTCACGCTCGTGTCCGTGAGCGGTCGCGGAACGCGCCCCAGCAAGCCCGGGTCGATGCCATCCAGAAGCAAGCGCGAAGCGCCAGGCCGCCAAAGGCGGCCCCGCGACGACACCAAAGTCTTGGGAGAACAGATCTCGATCCGCGCTGGCAGCGATGACCCAAACAATAGAACTCGGCGAGGCCGGGCGCCTGCCGCGCCGACACGCGCGAAGTACGCAGCGCGCTTCAGCGCGCCCCACCGCAAAACAAAAAACAAACCACGCCAAAGGCGGCCTCGCGACGACACCAAAAGTCTTGGGAGAACAGATCTCGATCCGCGCTGGCAGCGATGACCCAAACAATAGAACTCGGCGAGGCCGGGCGCCTGCCG
>JAEZYO010000362.1 GCA_023419055.1 Pseudomonadota bacterium
CAGGTCGCCCGTCTCGTCGGCGGCCTCTCGCTTCTTCGTCGCCACTTTCGACGCCGTGCGCTTGCCCTGCTTCTTCGTCGCCATCGCGAAAGCGAACATAGCCGTCTCTTCCGGCCACGTCACCGAGCTATCGACGCTCGTGGCCGGACAGAATCACCTCGACCGCGAGCGCCTCGACGAACCCATGATCGATGTTTGCCGGCAGCGAGGTGACCCGTAACGCCTCCCGCATCTCGAGCTCGAGCCGGTGAGCGAGCGCCTCGAGCGCGTCGAACGTGAGCGCACCTTCTCGGATGTCGACGAGCTCCGCCGCGTCGGCGCGCCGGACGGAGAGCTCTCCCGTGGACAGAATCTCGAGCCCCGTTCGCATCAAGCGAACGAGGTGCATCGCGTGCTTCGTGTCGTAGCCGAAGCGCCGCTCGAGGTCGGCGCGCGCCGGGTTGCGCTCGCGCTTCCAGGCCTCGTAGGCGCCCCACTGCTTGAGCGCCGCCCGATACTTGCGCTCCGCCTCGAGCGTTGCCGCGACGTCATCGGGCAGCTTGAGCGCGCGAGCGGCCACGCTCCGCAAGCGGTCGTCCGGCGCCGGGTCGCCCGCGAGCTCCCGATCGAGCCAAAAAGCGCTGAGCCGCTCCTCGAGCGCCGTACGAGCCGCCTCCGGCAGCTCGATGTCGGCGATGCCGTAGCTTCGGACCCTCTCGGCGATGCTCCGCTCCAGGCGATCCCGGTCGTCTCGGCTCAAAGTGCTCGCGTCAGGCAAGCCGAAATCGGCGCGGGACGGCTTGCGCTCGGGCGGAGAGAGGAGCCAGGAGCGATGCGTTCGGATCCGCTTGAGCTGAGACAGCGCGTACCCGAGGTACGTCTGCTGCACCTCGCGCGAGAGAAAGCGTTTGCGCTCGCGGTGAATGCGCCGCCAGGCCGGCGTCACGTAGACCCAATCGCGCTCGTCGGCGAAGAGGATTTCGAGGGCGTTGGGGTTCGCGGTCGCGCAGAGCCGCAAGAACTTGGCGACGTCGAACACGACCGCCTCGGTCTTGATCCCCACCCCGAAGCGAGCCGTCGGATGCTCGTGGATCCTCGGCTCCACGGCGGCCCAGAGCGGCCCCTCGAGCGCGCCCTCGAACTGCTCGAAGTCTCGAAAGGGCGACACGCGGAGCTCGAGCGGGGCGACGCAAACACCGCGCAAATCGACGTCCGATCCGGCCCTCGCGGTGCCGTGCGCCTGGCTGCCGGCCAGGGTCACGAAGATGGTGTCACGCGCGAGATCCAGGGTCACGAGCCCCCGGAAGCTTCGGTCGCGAGCCTCGCTCGAACCACGAAATCGTCGAGGGCGTCCCGGCTAGTGGGCTCCTCTGGGAGGTGACTCTGCTCGTGAGCCCGTTCCAAATCGCGCTCGAGCTCATCGAGGAAGCGATCGTGAGTCTTGAGCTCATTCGCCGAGAGCGCCATCTTCTCGGCACCGCGGCGCTTGCGATCGATGAGCTCGTCGATGACCTGAAGCTGAAAGCTCCGATTCAGCGCGTCTAGGTTCGCCTCGACCTCACCTGTCTGCATCAGGTGGATCCCGGAGAGGAGGACGCGGTACGCGTAGAGCAGGTGCTTTACCGTGGGATCGGGCTCGAGCAACCGCTTCCTACGGCCTCGCGCGAAGCCCTGATAGTGTCGCACCGTCGGGCGCGTGACACAGCCGCGGCCGAGCTCCCGGAGCTCATCGAAGAGCGCCGTCGTGACCACCACGAGCGGCGAGTAGAGCTGCTCGAGCACATAGCCGTTGTGGTTCGTCATCATCCGCGCGAACTTCCGGAGGTCGTGCGCCACGAAATCCAGATCGATCCGGCTCTTGTCTTCGATGGTGACGGTCTCCTTCGGCGCGCGCAAGCCGAGGACCTCTCGAAGCGGGAGCAAGTACGCGCCGCGCAAGTCGACGTCGCTGTCTCTGGAAGCAAACCCGTAGAGGTGAGCGCCGCTCACCGTCGCGAACACCGGCCGCGCGCCAGAAGCAGCCACCGACGTGAGGTACTCTCGATCGAGCATCGACCAGATCTCTTCGACCGCTTCGGGACTCATCGATCTCCGCCACCGTGAGGAAACATGCCTCAGCGTAAAGGTGCAGCTCCGTGTGTGGCAAGATGCAGGCCCCGACCGATGAACGAAACCGAGAATAGATTCACTGCGAGCGCCACGGCGCTGCGAGTGCCGGCGAGCAGCAAAGTCCACGGCCTTCCCCGAACGCGCGCGGGCAAAGGCTCGTTGCGAGTCGCTTCTGAATCGAGACGCGCAGCATGAGCAACCAAGGAATCGAAACCACCACGGGCGAGCTCGTCGAGATCGTCGCGCTCCTCGGCGCCGCGGTCGTCGCCGTGCCGCTGTTCCGGAAGATCGGGCTCGGGTCGGTCCTCGGGTACCTGTCGGCTGGAGTCCTGATCGGCCCCTTCGCGCTCGGGTGGCTCACCGATCCCGAATCCATCTTGCACGTCGCCGAGCTCGGCGTGGTCATGTTCCTGTTCGTGATCGGCCTCGAGATGCGGCCGTCTCACCTCTTTAGCCTGCGCCGGGAGATTTTCGGGCTCGGAACGCTGCAGGTCGCCGCCTGCACCGCGCTTCTCACGGCCGTGGCCATGCTGTTCGGGTTCTCCGCGCCGGTCGCGTTCGTGGGCGCCATGGGCTTCGTCCTCACCTCGACGGCGGTGGTGATGCAGGTCCTCGAAGAGCGCGGCGACATCGCGCTGCCTCACGGGCAGCGTGTGGTCTCGATCTTGCTGTTCGAGGATCTGCTGATCGTACCGCTCCTGGCGGTCGTGTCCCTGCTCTCGCCCAACAGCAGCGCGCCGAGCGGCGACTCGCGCTGGGTCAGCGTTGGGGTCGCGCTGGCCTCACTGGCCGCCCTGCTCGCGGCGGGGACCTGGCTTCTCAACCCACTCTTTCGCATCCTGGCTGCGGCCAAGGCGCGCGAGGTGCTGACCGCCGCGGCGCTGCTCGTGGTCCTGGGCGCTGCGTTGTTGATGCAGCTCGGAGGCCTCTCCACGGCCATGGGGGCCTTCCTGGCCGGAGTGCTGCTCTCGCAGTCGAGCTTCCGGCATCAAATCGAGGCAGACATCGAGCCTTTTCGAGGCATCCTGCTCGGCCTTTTTTTCCTGGGCGTCGGGATGTCGCTCGACCTCGGCGTCGTGCTCCAGAACTTCCGCCTGATCATCGGTTTGGTGGTCGCCATGACGGCCGTGAAGGCGCTCGCCATTTACGGCGTGGCGAGGGTCCTCCGGTCTCCCGCAGGAGAAGCGCTCGATCGCGCGGTGTTGATGGCGCAAGGCGGCGAGTTCGCCTTCGTGCTCTACGCCGCCGCGACTGGCGCCGGGGTGATCGATGCCTCGGTCAACGCCAACTTCACCGCCGTCGTCGTGCTCTCGATGGCGCTCACGCCGGTCCTCGTCATCGTGATGCGGCGCTTTCTGCCCGCCGCCGAACGCTCGCTCGACGGGATCGACGTCGCGGACGGGCTCAGCGGTAGCGTGCTCCTGATCGGCTTCGGGCGCTTCGGCCAGGTCGTGAGCCAGGCGCTGCTCGCGCGCGACGTGGACGTCACCATCATCGACAACGACGTCGACATGATCCGGAGCGCAGCGGATTTCGGCTTCAAGGTCTACTACGGGGACGGCGCGCGGCTCGACGTCCTTCGCACCTCGGGCGCCGGGACGGCGCGCGCCATCGCGGTCTGCGTCGACGACAAGAAGGTCGCGAGCCGCGTGGTCGAGCTGATCAAGGAAGCTTTCCCGCAGGCGCGCCTCCTCGTTCGCTCGTACGATCGCCAGCACGCGCTCGAGCTCGTGGAGGCAGGCGTCGACTATCAGATCCGCGAGACCTTCGAGTCGGCGATGCAGTTCGGCGCTGCCGCGCTCCGGGAGCTCGGCATCTCCGCGGACGAGGCGGCGGAGATCAGCGCCGAGGTGCGCCGCCGCGACGCGACGCGTTTCGAGCTCGAGATGGCGGGCGGAACGGACGCGGCTCGCGCCCTCTTGCGAGGGAACCTCTGGAAGCCCACGCCGCTCGTCGAGCCGCGGCGCCCCGGCAAGCCGCTTGGCGCCGAGGCGGAGCGCCCCGGGGACGAGCGCGACATCGAGTAGCGGCGCTCCCCCTCTTCACTCTCTTCGGTAACGCTCGAAGAGCTCGCGAGCGCTGCCGCCTCGCTCGAGACGCGCACCGGTGACGTCACCGTTCCCGTCGACCGACATGGCAAAGGCGAGCGTCGGCTGACCCGCGAGGTGGTAGCGCAGATCCGCGATGTTGACGCGATAGCCGGAGCCTGACCGAGGCTCGAACTGAACCACCGGGAACCGCGCCCACTCGAGCGCCTCCTTCACGGTAGGCACCACGCTCAGCCGTTCCGGCAGCGGGCCTCGAGGAAAGCGCAAGGCTCGCGCTCGTTCCCGAGCTGGCTCGCCGAGCGCGACCGAACCCGCGCGGTACTCTCCGTGCACGGTGGCGACGTAGCGGAACGTGGTCACCCCGAAGAGCGCCGGGAAGACGCTCACGCTCTCCGCCGCGGGGTACGCGCGCTCCACCTCCCGCGTCAGGTGACGCGAAAGCCCCACGCGAGCGACCAGATACGTCATCGACACGAGCAGACCGACGCGGAACGCACGCTGAAAGTCTCGACGGCGGAACAGCGCCCACACCGCCGCAGCGAGGAGCGGCAGCGTGAACACCGGATCGAAGACCATGGTCCAATCGAGCGCGAAGCGATGCGAGGAGAAGGGCAAGAGCAAGCGCGTCCCCCACCCCGTCCAGAGATCGGGCAAAAGGTGCGCTAGCGGCACCGCGAAGAGCGCCCTCGCGTAGAGCGCGGCGAACTTCACCCGCCGGAACACGAGCTTCGTCACGAGAGCTGCGACGAGCGCCACCACCGGCACCGCCACGAGCGCGTGCGAGAGACCTCGGTGCGCGCGGAGCGCGTGCAACACCTCGTCCCCGGCGGGCAACAAGTAGTCGAGATCCGGGAGCTCGGCGGCGAGAACTCCGACCACGATCGCCGCCCGCGTCGCCGCGGGCTCGGGCTCGCCCTCTTTCAGGCGGCGCGGCAACGGCAAGAGCGCGCAGGCAGCCCCGAGCAATCCGTGCGTGAGAGTGTCCATCCGGAAGTCGCGGGACACGTAGCACGCTGACACAACTCGGCGAAGATCGTTTCGATTTGCTACACGGCTCGCTCTCACAAGACCAGCGCGAGCTCCGCGCGAGACGGTCCGCCATGCTAGAGAAGCGTGAGCTCAAGGAGGCCAAGCATGAAGTGTCCGCGTTGCGAAACCAACGTGCTCGACGAGCGGGAGCGAAGCGGCGTCACCGTGGATGTCTGCGGGCAGTGCCGCGGTGTTTGGCTCGATCGCGGCGAGCTCGAGAAGCTCCTCGCGTTCGCGAAGCGCGAGCTCGACGATGAACGCTCG
>JAEZYO010000771.1 GCA_023419055.1 Pseudomonadota bacterium
GTGCGAGAGATCAATACGGCCTGCGCGCGTTAGCTCGCGTGACCGCTATTCGGCCTCGCCGAAGCGCGTGAGGTAGTCGCCGAGCCGGAGCTTCCGGCGCGCGCTGTCGCTCGACATGTAGCGAACGGTGCCGAAAATCGCTCGCTCGGGACCCCAGGGCCGATCGTAGCGGCCGAAGCACCAAAAGATGCCCGAGTAGGAGTTCGGGTCCCTGCCGTCGAGCGCGTACCGATTGTTGAGCTCCATCAGGCGTTCGAGGGCGGTCTCGGGCCGCTCCGTCCACTCGAGCACCTTCTTGCCCCAGAGCATGCGCAGGTAATTGTGCATCGTGCCCGTCCGCGTGAGCTCGCGCTGAGCGGCGTTCCAGAGCTCGTCGTACGTCTCGGCGCGCGCGAGCGCCGAGAGCGTGTACCGGTGCACGCGTTGGTCGCCCCTGTGCTTCTCGAGCGTCTTTTGCGCCCACTCCGGCAGAGAGCGGTACCGATCGTAGTCCGCGCGATAGGTGCAGAAGTTGTAGCCGAGCTCGCGCCAGGTCACGAGTTGATCGAGGTAAGCCTCCGCGCTCGGGTGCATCCGCCAAAATCCGGACTTGTCTCCGCGCGCCTTCTCGCCTGCGTCGGCCGGTGACCACTCCTCACGCTCGGCGATGGCGCGAAAGACTCGGTGTGGAGACAGGTGCCCGAAATGCAGGTACGGCGAGAGCCCGCTCGTCGCGTGCGTCGCCGGGTGGTTGCGATCTTCGTCGTAGCGAGCGAGCCCGCGCTCGAGGAACGCTTCGAGGCGCTTCACGGCTGCTCGCGCGCCGCCTTGGAGCTCTGCCACGGGCACGTCGTGATCGATGGGCAGCGCGGCGAGGCGCCCGACGTCGCCCGAGAGCAGCCGCGCGTCGGCTCGGGGCCAACGCTTCGTGATGCTCGCGGGCAAAGCCGGGAGAACGGGGAGGGACGCT
Source organism: Pseudomonadota bacterium (assembly GCA_023419055.1). The sequence continues at coordinate 950 of JAEZYO010000771.1, forward strand.
CTCGCTAGAGGATCTTCGAGCGGAGGAGCTCCGAGGTGAGACAAGAGCTCTCGCTGGAGGTAGCGGCGGAAGTCGTACGCGCGCACGAAGGCGCGGTCCGGCGCCCTGAGCGGCAAGAGCCCATTTCCGTCTACCGCCTCGAGCCGAACGCGGAGCTTCTTTGCCGCAGCCGCCTGCATCCTCGGCAAGAAGAAGCAGGGGAAGTCGCACGTGACGACGGCGCAGGCGCGCTCTCCGAGCGCGGCGAGCAGCCCTTTGCCCGCGTCGTCAGCCGGTTCCACGTAGGGATAGTAGAGGGCCTTGCTCGAGGCGAAGGCGCGCTCGTTGTCGGCCATGCCGTCGAGCACGAAGCGATGCAAGCGGTCGCTCGCCCAGCGATATCCGGAGCGCAGCGCTTCCAGCACCACGAGCGGCTTCGCGAGCTCCCTCGCCAACTCGACCGCCCGCTCGAGCGCGTAGTTGTCGTGACGTCGCCGGAAGGCCACCATCCAGTAGAGGACGTAGTCCCCGTCCGGGTTCAGCGGGGCGTCGTTCAACGCGCGCACGCGTAGCTCGGGGACGCTCATCGCGGCGCCCCGGCGCGCTCGATCGCCTCGTCCAACCGCCTCACGTCGAAGCCTTCGATCGTCGCGGCCTCGCGACCGTCCTTGCCGAATACGATCACATGAGGCAGCACCGTGTCGTCTCCCAAATAGCGCTTCGCGAGGGCGCTGTCGCGCTCTCCGATGTCGAGCTTGCGGTAGGCCAGATCGGGCCGCCGCTCGACTTCGGCGCGCAGGTGCTCGTCCAGCATGCGGCAGGGCTCGCACCAGTCGGCGGAGAAGTCGAACACCGTGATCTTGCCGGGCTCGGCGTGGGCGCCGAGGTCGGGCACGTCGCGGCCGCCGTCGGTCGCCAGCGTCTCCACGTCGGCTCGTCGTTCGCCAGGAACCACGGCCGCGTCGCGGATCTCCGCCCCCTCGACGACCTCGAACGGCTCTTCGCCTTTCAGCTTCTCCGCGGTCCGAAGCGCGTCGAAGGCGGGGTTCGCGAGCACCACGATCCGAGAGTCGTCGGGATCGAAGCGCGCGGATTTGACTCCCGCCTGCTCGTCGAGTTCCTGCGCGAGCCGCTCGGCGCACGAGACGCAGGAGAGCTCGCGGAGGCTGAGTACGGTGCGGCGAGTGTCGTTCGGCGGCGTCACCGGTGGCGGCGCGCAAGACGCAACCCCGAGCAGCAGCGTGAGAAGTCCGAGCACCCTCCGCTCTGCGCCCCCCCTCGCGGCTCCCGAGCCCGAGGTCATGGGCGAAGCTTAGCACCCGCGATCGCGAGCGCAGCGACCGAGAGCTAGGAGTCCTGCCCGCCCTCGAGGTCCTCGGCGAGGTAACTCAAAATGACCTCGTCGAGCGACTTTTCTCCGACGCCGTCGCCGAAGATGCTGCGCGCCGACGGAGGCGGCGCGGCGGCGAACTGAGCGGAGGGACGCTGCGGTACCGCGGGGGCTCGGTTGGCCGGAGCGACGGAGTTTCGCTTCCGAGCCGGCACCGGATTGCTCTTCCGACTACGCGGCGGTGTGGAGTTGCGCGCCGCGCCCTTCGGCGGCCTCGCGCTCGGGATCTTCTCGAGCGACGAGGCGACCGCCTGGTCGAGCGCGTCCGACGACGGAGGCGGGACGCTGGGCTTGACCGCTTGCAGGTTCGGATTCGAGAGCGCGCGCAGCCGGTGAGAGCCGCCGTCCTCGGGCTCGTGTTCGAGAGCGCGTGCCCGAGGGGACGCGACGGCTGGCGCGGGCTCCGGCGCGGGCGGCGGTACCGCGACCGCGGAGATGACGCCGCTCGGGCGTGCGGGGGCTTCCGACAGAGGACCGAGCGCCGTCTCGAGCAAAGGATCGAACACGCCGGAGCGCAGCGACGTGAACATCGCCTTGTGCTGCTCCTTCATCATCCCTCGAACGACCTGCGCGAGATCGACGCGCTCGAGGTGCTCGGAGTAGTCGGTCTTCGTCGTCTTGATGATGCGGCCGCCGTCCGCGAACAAGTGCGTCACGATCCGCGGAAAGCGCACCCCAGAATCCTCGGTCTGGATGTGGAAAATGCGCCCGCGATGTCGAACGTTGTTGTTGAAACCAAGAACTGGCGGCGGCACCTTGGACACTGCTCGTCCCTTACCCCCTAAAGGGAAAAGCGTACCACGGGCGACTGGAAGCAGCCCACACGGCCATAACTCTCATCGTACCAACGACCGGGTGCAGAGCCTAGAGCAGGGATCCCTTTTTCAGCGGTCGTGTCGCCTTGGAGTCTTTTGTCCCTCGCATCGCCGTCCTCGGCGGCCCATGCGCTCAGCGGGTGGCCTCGTCCAACCGGCGCATGCCTTCGAGAAGCAGAGCCTCGGGGCTCGCCGTCACCACCTGCTGCGGCGCGGTGAAGTTCGGGTCGAGCGCAAAGTCGCCCTGATCGAGGCTCAGCATCGCGTAGAACGCTTCTTCGCCGCGCAGGTTTGTCCACAGAGCGTTGTAGATGGCGCCTCCGACGAAGTGGATCTCGCCACCGTTCTGCCCCGAACGGATTTTCAACGACCCTGTCTTTCGCCCGTGCCAGAGGACTTGCACGATATCCGGGAGGCTCATTTCCTGAAGTGAGCCGGAGACGCCGCGGGCGACGCCGCCGCGCGTCGCTTCGCGTTCGATGATCTGCTTCAGCTTGGCGACCAGGAGGTCCGCGCTGACGGGCTTGGTCAAGAAGTCCGCGGCGCCAAGGTCGAAGGCGCGCTGAGCGTCGGTGCGGCCAGCCCGGTGTGTCACGAAGACCCACGGGAGCGACCGCCCCCACGACTTCTGGCGCGCCTCCTCGAGCAACTTGAAGCCGTCCGTGCCGGAGCCGAGCTCGAGCTCGCTGATGACGATCTCCATCTCGCCCTTCTCGAGGATCTTGATCGCGAGATCCGCCGCGTGGGCTTGCTGCACCTCGAAGCCCTGCTCCACCAGCCTGAGCTCGAGCACCGTCGTCTCTTCCGGATCCGGATCGACGATGAGCGCGCGGCGGCGGTTCGCGAGCAGGCGAGCCTTCAAGTCTTCACCCGTGACGGTGTGCTTGAAGATGTCGACCAGGTTCGGATCGAACACCGTGCCGCGGTAGCGCTGCAACACCTCGCAGGCTTGTACGGGCCTCAGTGTCTTCCGAAACGGATTGCGTGGGTTCTGCGTGAGGTCGGCGTAGGTGTCCGAGATGGCGAGCAGCCGCGCGCCGAGTGGGATCTCTTTTCCGGACAGCTTCTCGGGGAAGCCCTGACCGTCGTAGCGCTCGTACATGTGCTCGATCGCGGAGCTCGTCTCCGGCGAGAGCCCGGCGGCCTCGAGCAGATGGAGCGGCGCCTTGTAGTGCTTCTGCGCCGAGGTGCGGTGCCCCTCGTACTCGGCGACGTTCAGCGCCGTGAGGTGGTAGGCGCTCATCTTGCCGAGGTCGTGCAGGTAGCCCGCGGCCGAGTGCGCGGCGCGGGTGACCTCCGGCAAGCCGATGCGCTCGGAGATGCGGCGCATGAGCCGCGCGACCTGCCCCGAGTGACCGCGCAGATCGGCGCGGGCGTTCTCGAGCAACGTGACGAGCACGTTCAGTGTCTCGAGGTAAGACTCGTCGGAGACGGCGGTCCCTCCGCGGGTGGTGCTGCGCGGCTTTTCGAGATCGCTCTCGGTGAGCGTCCGCTCACCGCTCGTGGCCTCCTTGGCGAGGCTCATGGTGAGGCTCTCTTCGCTCACCAGGTTGCGCTCGAACACGTCGAGCATGTTCGTGAACTGAGCGTGTGCCTGACGATCGAGCGCCGCGAAGGCGTGGATGTCTCCACCGTACGCCTTGCCGATCGCGGCGCGCACGGCTCGCGGACGTCCGACGAAGGCCTGCACCGTCTTCACGCCGGACGCGACCTGGAGGTCGTGCAGGCCCTGCATGTTGCCCGGATCGGGCGTCACCACGCTGAGCGTGCTGGTCTGCGGATCGAAGAGCACGGGAAAGACCAGGTCGCGTTCGGCGAGCTTCTTCGTGACCTTGTCGAGCGTCGCGCGATCGATGTCGGCCTTCTGGAGCTTCTCCGTCGAGACGAAGCGCGTGCGGTAGAGCGAGGCGAGGTACTTGAGGAGCGCCGCCTCTTCGACCGCGCCGAGATCGAGCAAGATTTCTTCGACGCGTTCGCCGGTGCGGGCGAGGGTGTTCAGCGCCGCTTCCTGGTGCTCGGGCTGAATGAGTCCATCCGCCACCATGCGCTCGAGGAGCCTTGCGGCCGGGGGCTGAGGCATACCGAGTCTCCCCAGTATAACGAACCAGGGGCGTTTGCGGACCGCCGGTTCGGGGGTCGGCCAACCGGGTGGGAGGCCTGAAAGGGGTGGTCAGGTTCGGAACGGGGGGCGCGCCTGCGACGATTCGCCGATGATTCGCCTCATTTCTTCGCGCGCTTGACGGCTGGCCCGTCGAAAGCTAGTAAAGCCGCCCCTTTCTCCGGCGACGACCATTCCGACGCCGCGAGTTTCACGCGAAAGTCTCCGAGAGGTCAGTGATGCGTACGTACGTGGCAAAACCAGCCGAAGCTAGCGCTACCCGTAAGTGGTGGGTCATCGACGCCAAGGGCCAGCCCCTCGGGCGCCTTGCTTCGCGCGTGGCGGCGGTGCTTCGCGGCAAGCACAAGCCGACCTACCAGCCCGACGTCGACACGGGCGACTTCGTGGTCGTGGTGAACGCGGCCGAGGTGAAGGTCACCGGCAACAAGGCCAACGACAAGATGTACTACCGCCACAGCGGTTACCCGGGCGCGATCAAGGG
>JAEZYO010000424.1 GCA_023419055.1 Pseudomonadota bacterium
CGGGTGGGGGGGAACCGGAGGGAGGACGGGTACTCCGAGCTCGAGAGGAAGCTTCACGTCCAGGGCGCGGCGTGAAGCGGCGGTGAAGTCGCGCAGGGCCTGGAGGCGCTGCCGGCGGATCTCGGCGAAGCGCCCCTGGTACACCTGGGCCTGGCTGCGCTTCTGATTGAGGCGAATGCGCGGCGTGCAGCGATCGAGCTCGCTGGTGCGCCCGCGTCGCTTCTTTCTGTCGCGGCGGCGGGCGACGTGGGCGGTGTTGTCTTCTCGGTCAGCCAGGCGGTGGAGGTTTCGGGTGTAGCGCCGCTCGTGAGCCAAGTGATCTTCCTCGAGGTGTTGCTCGAGCTCCGTGAGGGAGCCGCCGAAGTAGTGGCCACCGGCTTCGCGAAGGACGAGAAAGTGCCGGAAGTCGCGGAGTAGGCGGCGATCGTGTGAGGCGACGATGACGCAGCCGGGAAATTCGGCGAGCCACGCGCGCAGCCACGCGACAGCTCGGTCGTCGAGGTGCAGGGTAGGCTCATCGAGGAGGAGGGTTTCGGCGCCTGAGGTTCGAGCAGCTTCGAGAGCGAGGCGGCGCAGCTCGCCTCGGCTCATCGGTTCGGAGCACTCGTCGAGTTGGTGCACGAAGTGCAGCGTGCCCCGCACTCGAACCCGCCCGGACGTTCCGTTTGCCTCACCGGCGATGAGGGACAGGAGCGTGGATTTTCCGACGCCGTTGCGCCCGACGAGGGCCACGTGCTCGTCGTCCACGCGCAGGTTCAGTCCCTGAAACAGCGTGCGACCGCTCGCGGTCTCGACGGAGACATCTTTCAATTCGATCGAAGCAGGCATCAGCGCGCTCCTTTCAAGGTGCTCTGTAGACGAGCCATCACGGCAGGCGAGGCTTGCACCGAGAGCTTGAGTCCGGCGTCGCCGGCTTCGCTCGCGAGCACGCGGCAGTTGGCATAAATCAGGCTCAATTGGTGCGCGAGCCGGTACGGTACGAAGAGCGTCTTCTCTTCCTCTTCGCTGCGAACCTTCGCGACCAGCTGCCGCTCGAGCTCGGCGACGGCTTGCGGGTCGTGAGCGCTGAGCAGTAGCCAGGGGTGACCCTCACACAGCGCCGCGAGCTCGCTCGGCTCTGGTCGCTCCGGCAGGCGGTCGAGCTTGTTGAAGACGTAGAAGCGCGGCACCTCTTGCGCGCCTACCTGCTCGATGAGCCGGTGTGTGGTCTCGAGGGCTAGCTCTCGCTCGGGTTCGGAGACGTCCACCACGATCAGGAGCAGGGAGGCCTCGCTGATCTCGGACAGGGTCGAGTGAAAGCTAGCCAGCAGGCGTTCGGGCAAGCGGCGGATGAACCCCACCGTGTCGCTCAGCACGATCTCTCCTCCATGTCGCGTGAGGCAGCGTGAGGTGGTGTCGAGCGTCTCGAACGGCATGTCCCGAGCCGAGAGCGCGGCTCCGGTCATCGCGTTCATCAGCGAGGTCTTGCCGGCGTTGGTGTAGCCGACCAGCGCGATACGCTGGCAGGAACTGCGCTTCCGGCGTTGAACCTGGCCGCTCGTCTCGGACCTCGCGAGCGCGAGTCTTAGCTGTTTGAGGCGGCCATCGAGCTTGCGCGCCAGGAGCTCCGAGGCAGTTTCGCCAGGGCCGCGCCCGTACTTGTTGCCACCCGTCTGCTGGTCCATATCGAGGCCCAAGCCGCGGATGCGCGGGCGCAGGTACTCGAGCTGGGCGATTTCGACCTGAACGCGAGCCCGTCGCGTGCGGGCATGGCGCAAGAACACGTTCAGGATCACCGCCTCGCGATCGCACAACGGCATCCCGAGCGCGTCTTCGAGGTTGCGGGACTGAGAGGGCGTGAGCTCGGCGTCGAGCACCAGCATGGTCGCGCCGTGATCGCGTGCGCGCTCGGCAATCGCTTGCGCCGTGCCGGTACCGAGCAGCGTGCGCGCGTGCGGGCGGGTCAGGTGGTGAATCTCTCGACCTACCACGCATGCGCCCTGGTGCTCGACCAGCGCGACGATCTCCGAGAGCTGCGCGGAGCGCGCGACCGGATCTCGCTCGGCGCCGACCGAGACGACATAGCACGCAGAACCTTCGGGCCCGAGCTTCGCGGGGTCGCGCGCGCTGAAGCGCTCGATGAGCTTCTCGAGCTCGCCGTCATCGGCGAGCGGCACCTCGGAGTGCTCGGAAACAGGCTTGGAGTTGAACTTGAGCATGCAAATCCCTTTCGTCGGACATCGACTCTCGAACCGCGGACAGACCTTCGCGCTCGTTTCCCGAGATCGCAGGAAACCGCACGTTTTGCGCGGATCGCGCCAGCGGCGTGCCCGACCTCCACCTCGGCCGCACCTCTCGCCTCGAATCAGCCGCCTCTTAGCGCAACGCTAGGAGGCACGGAAATGAGCCGGGCGAACAGAAGCGGACGAGGAGCTCGATGCTCCGTGGCGTAACCTTCGCAAAGACGAGAACCGAACAGCTCAGCTACCGCGCTACGTCGCCAAGCGACGCCGCACCGGTGCCTCGAGCAGCTCGATCAGGGTCTCAGACGAACTCGTACAGCCACATAGTGTTCCCGTACTTAACACAGTGCGCACCCTCGTCAAGTGTAGTGCGGAGAGGAGGACGCAGGCGGCGCGAGCGCGTTCGCGTCACCGGCAGGCGCAGGGCGGCGTAGCTCGTTCTGGCAGGCAACCGCGGGCGATCCCGGAAGGCATCCGTCTCGCTGCCGTCTCCGTTTCGCGAGTAGTAGCTGGTGGTTCCGTCAGTAAAGTTGTTGCAGCCGGTGTCGTACCCCTCGGTGTTGGCGAACGTGCCGCTCGCGTTCGAGCCAGTCCAGAAAAGGTACTGCGGATTGTTGCCGAAGACTCCGCTGCTGAGGAGGCTCACCGGGAGCGAACCGTCGAACGAGAGCCGGACTACGCTGTCTCGATCACCGAGCCCGATGACGAGCGAACCTGGTTTCCGGTGTAGGTCACCGTGACTTCCGCGACGTTCGCGACGCCGTCTTCCGGAACGACCTCGTCGCAGGTCCAGGCGCACGAGGGTGGTTCCTCCCCATCCGAGCCGTCGTCGCCGACGGTAACGTTCTCGAGCTCGGCCGTACCGAAATGGTCGGGCAGGCAGCGGCAGGTACCACCGGCAAGCTCTTCGCTGAAAGCCGCGCCGGAGCCAGAGTCGCAAAGGCGTTGTCGATGCTGCACGGAGACCGTGTCGGCACCGGTGCGCCCTCGTGCCAAGAGCGGTGCGGGTGGACTCGACGTCAATCACCGGAAAGACTCTCGCGCGAGCTGAGTGTCTGCAGCGACTCGGGACGTGTGGATCGAGACACGCGCGCGCCGCGACGAGTACGCATTTGATGCCGTGAATCAAGGCAGGGGCTGCCGTGCACGAGGGTTGCAAACCGGGCGCGGCATGGTGCAATGGCTCGGTCTCTGGCTGCGAGTGTGTCGGCTTTGTGCGGTGCTGCTATTCGGGGTGTGGGCGCCGCGGCTGGCGTGGGCTTCCCCCGGTGTCGTCGAGGCGGACAAGACGCTGTCTCCCTACTTCGTGGTCGAAGGGGCCGACCCGCGCGTCGAGGCCTTCCCGCTCGAGTCGACCAAGGTCGACGTACAGATCACGGGCGTGATCGCCGAGGTGACGGTGACCCAGGCCTACAAGAACGCCGGCAAGAGGCCGATCAACGCAGAATACGTGTTTCCGGCTTCTACGCGGGCGGCCGTGCACGGCATGCGCATGCGGGTTCGTGACCAGGTCATCGAGGCACGAATCAAGGAAAAGCAGCAGGCTGCGCAGGCCTTCGAGGCCGCCAAGAAGGCGGGCAAGAGCGCGAGCTTGCTGGAGCAGAGCCGACCCAACGTGTTTACGATGAAGATCGCCAACGTGATGCCGAACGATCGCGTCGAGGTGAGCTTGCGCTACAGCGAGTTGCTCATCCCGACCAGCGGCGTCTACGAGCTCGTGTATCCGACGGTGGTGGGGCCGCGCTACTCGAGCGAAGCGGCCGCCGCTGCAAGTTCCAAAGATCAGTTCATCGCCAGCCTCTACACACCCGCCGGTAGCACCCCGAGCTACGCCTTCGAGCTCACCGGCGCGCTTTCGACCGCGATCCCTCCGGTCTCGCTCGAGAGCCCGTCGCACGCCATCCAGAGCACCGCCGACAACCCGACGCTGCGCCGCTTCAACTTGGCCGCTAGCGAGCGAGCCGGCGGTAACCGCGACTTCATCCTGCGTTACCGGTTGGCCGGCGAAGTGATTCAGTCCGGCCTCTCGCTGTTCGACGCCGGCGGCGAGAAGTTCTTCTTGCTGCAGGTCGAGCCACCCAAACGCGCGCCGAGCGAGCTGATCCCGCCGCGTGAGTACGTCTTCATCGTCGACGTTTCGGGTAGCATGCACGGCTTCCCGCTCGACACCGCCAAGAAGCTGCTGCGCGAGCTCGTCGGTGGGCTGCGCCGCACCGACACGTTCAACGTGCTCCTGTTCTCTGGCGCTTCCGCGCTCTTGGCCGAGAAGTCGCTGCCGGCCACGCCCGAAAATATCGCGCTCGCCACCCGCTTCATCGACGATCAGAACGGCGGTGGAGGCACCGAGCTCTTGCCGGCGCTTTCGCGCGCCTTCGCGCTCTCCAGGGACGAAGGACTCTCGCGCAGCTTCCTGATCGTGACCGACGGCTTCATCGGCCAGGACAAGGGCGCCATCGATCTGGTGCGCAGCAAGCTGGGTGACGCCAACGTGTTCGCGTTCGGCATCGGCAGCAGTGTCAATCGCTACCTCATCGAGGGCATCGCCAAGGCCGGCGCGGGAGAGCCGTTCGTGGTCACCGAGCCGGGGCAGGCCGGCGCGACGGCGGCGCGCCTGCGCGACTACGTGCGCTCGCCGGTCTTGACCGACGTCGAGCTCGCTTACGAGGGTTTCGACGCTTACGACGTCGAGCCGAAGGCGATTCCGGACGCGCTCGCCGAGCGCCCGATCGTCGTGCAGGGCAAGTACCGGGGTGAAGCAAAGGGCTTCGTGAGCCTGTCGGGTGTGACCGGTCAGGGCGGCTTTGCGCAGCGCTTCGACGTGAGTCAGCTGAAGAGCCGCCCCGAGCACCGCGCGCTCTCGTACCTGTGGGCACGGAGCCGCGTCGCCACCTTGTCGGATTTCGGCTTTGGCGAGCCTTCGTCGCGCGCCAAAGCTGAGATCACGACGCTCGGGCTGCGCTACGACTTGCTCACCGAGTACACGTCGTTCGTCGCGGTAGCGCAAAAGGTCGTCAATCCGGGAGGTGTCGCGCAGAACGTCGACCAGCCGTTGCCGCTGCCGGCCGGCGTCTCGAACAGCGCGGTCGGGCCCAGCGCTGATGGAGCCGATGAGCCCGAGCTGTGGCTGTTGCTCTTGCTACTGCTCGGAGCGTTCGTGACCGCGAGCGCGCTTCAGCAGCGCCGCTCCGAGGCGTGGTCGTGATCGCGCGCCAGCGAGAGAAGCTCGAGCGCTACGCCTTCATGGCCGTGGCGCTCGGGGCTGCCTGGGTTCTCAAGCGTCACTACAGCGTGTCGACGGCCGAAGAGCTGCGCTGGATCCTCCAGCCCACGACCGCGCTCACGCAGCTGGTCCTCGGCGCCGATTTCGCGTTTCGTCCGGGCGAGGGGTACCTGAGTCGCGAGCTTTCGATCCTGGTCTCGCCTGCTTGCGCCGGGGTCAACTTCCTGATCGTCGCGTTTCTGTCGCTCGTGTTCGGCTTCGCGCAGGCGGTTCACGGTTGGCGACGGCGCCTGCTCGGGCTCGTGGCTGCGCTCTGCATTGCCTACCTGACCACATTGCTGGTCAACACCCTGCGCATCTGCGCTTCGGTGTGGGCGGCGCACCTGGCGGCGCGGTCTTTCGGCCTGACGTTTCACAGCGTTCACCGGCTGGTCGGTATCGCCGTCTACCTGGCGGGGTTGGTGGTCCTCTGCCTGACGGTGCGGGCCTGGCTCTGCAGTCGAACGAGCGTGGCCACACGCCGTTCCAACCTGATGATCGCGCTCGGGTGCTACCTCGGAGTGACGCTCGTGCTGCCGCTGCTACGCGGCGCGGCGCAGAGCCCCGAGTACTGGGCACACGCAGCCCCGGTCTTGGTTCTGGTAGGCGTCCTCGTCGCAGCGCTGCTGCTTCTGGGGCGAGGTGAATCGAGCGCTCCGTCGCCGCCCATGCGGCGGCCCAGTATTCCCTCGTTGAAAGCGCAGTGAGGGGTCGGTGGCCCCCGGCCGTGGCCGAGTAACGACCTACGACCCGAACCGCCTTCCAGGGGAAGGAAGCGCAACCGATCTGGTCCGCCCGGCCTCCCGGGGAAGCCGGAAAACCGAAATGGTCTCGTACGCCTTCCCGCGGAAGGCCGGAAAAGCCGAAATGGTCTAGTACGCCTTCCCGGGGAAGCCGGGAAAACCGAAACGGTTTGCTCGGCTTCCTGTGGAAGGAGGGAGGACTTGGTTATTTGTCATTCCCAAGGTTGACCGAGCGCAAAGCCCGGAGATCGCGAAGTCCCTCCTCCGGGGATGCGAGAGCTGATCGAGGGCGGGAGCGCCGAGGTCACCACTCGAAGTAGGCGCGATCATCGATCATCCGGACTCTGACCGAGACGGGTGCGCCTTGAAACGCCGGCACGCTCGACTGTCCAAAGCGACGGATCAGGCACTCCCCGATCGAGCTCGGAATCTTGTTCTCGATGGCGACCTCGCTCACGCACCCGGCCGGTGCCCACGTGACGACGAGCTTCAGGTCCATGGCTGTCGTGGTGTGTAGCCCGCAGGCCCACGCACGCTGGGCGCCTGCCTTGATCGCGCCGTCGCCTGCGCTGCGATCGAAGGGAGCGGTGGTGCCGGCCGGCGCGTTCTTGCACTCCGCGCTGCTCAGCAGCGCCTGCGGCCCCCCACGCGCATTCGATGCGCGCAGTTCGTGCCGCTGAGATGGCCCTTGGGCAGGAGGCGCCACGATCGGGGGAGGGTCAACGACCGGGGTTTGCTCGACTTCGGAGTAGCCAGTCGACGTCGGCGCTGCCGGCCTCGCCTGAGAACCCTCTCCCAAGCAGCCCACGAGAAGAACTATCGCGCCTGCGGCGCACCCAAAGCCTCGAGCGAAAGCCATGCCGACCTACCTGACGCGAATTCTTACATTCACCCTCCGGAGATGGGAAGCGTCTCACTGTGGGCGCGCTCGTTCCACCAGGGCACGCCCGTCGAGTTCGGGTAAGCGACGCAGTACTTCTGACCCCGAAGTCGTCGACGTAAGCAATTCCTGCGAGCAGTGGGCGAGCTCCGGGACGACGACGCGGTCACCGTGGCCGTTGCCGTCGGCGAGAGCGACGTTCACCGCCCTCGCCAGGGAGACGCGAGACGTTCACGCTAAAAGTTCCAGTGCAAGAAGCGCTACTCGCTGAAGGTGACTTCCAAGAGCGGGCGCTTTTCGATGGCACTGCTCTCGCTGCTCAAGAACTCCACCCCGTCGGTGGACGCGGCCCCGAGGGCAGTGTTCATGACGAGCCCGTGGTTCGACGCAGGGTCGCTGATCCAATCCTGCACGAGAGGGACTGGCAGCTCGACCTCGTACTCCTGATTCGAGATGGTCGGCGAGAACTCGACGACGAGATCGCTTGCCCGCGAAGGGACGTCGCATCCAGCCGCAGTCCATTCCGCGTCGCTCGTGCGCTTGGTCCAGTTGGCGGAGCCAGGAGTGTCGTTCCAGTTGCCCTCTGACCAGGCCTCGAGCACGCGATAGACTCGGACGGGGTTGTCGGCCGCCGATGCGCAATCAGTGCATTCGGAAACCCACAAACGAAGCTTGGCGGCTACCACCGTAGCCGTGGGTGGAACGGCGCTGACCTCGAACCTCAGTATAGGATGTGTGACCGGATCCCCGTCTGCCTGGAAGTACTCAGCCGCTCCGAAGTTGTTCGACGCGGACGCTCCCGCGACGAGCTTGGTGTCCCGCGTCACACCTGTCTGTGTCGCTGACGAGCGCTCTCCAAAAGTGAAGGTGACGAGTTCGGAGCCTCCTCCGCCTCCTATCGAAGGAGACTCACCCCCAGCGCCACCTTGGCTGCTCGTGCCACCGGTACCGGTTCCGCCGAAGCCCGCTGTGACTTCTCCGCCCTGACCTGCGGAGTCTCCTCCAGACTCGCCTCCCATAGACGGCTCGCCTCCGGCGGACGTGCTGCCACTACTGACTGGGTCGTCGTTCGATTTCCCAGTGGAGAAGCATGCGACATAGAGCAAACCGGAGACGAGAAGGAACGTACGGACTCGCATGGTTTTCGATGGTGGCAGCGAGGGCTCTCCGTGAGCAGTTACGGTTGCGTGCACCCAACCCAGGTACCGTATCATAGCTGACGGATCCCCTCGTTTGAAGCGAGCGTGAGAAGGGGTTCGGGAGTTGGTGATCGTGTGCGGCGATTGAGGGCGGCATGAAGCCGAAGGTGCAGACAATGCGGCCATTTCTTCGGAAGCCGGAGACGGCTCGCAAGACGTTCAACCTGGCGCATACTCGGGCGCTCGTGGACCAAGCATTCGGGGCGGACCGTCACGCGCTGCGCGTGGTCTCCCTGGCCAACGGCGTCGCCGGCGTGCTCAACGCGGCGGTGCTGTCCACGCCATAGGTCACGCTTACATCGAGCTCTCGCGCACCAGGCGCAAAAACGGCGTCAAACAGGTGGACCGATGCTCACGCACCCGAGTGTGATCATCGCGATCGATTGGACGGACTTCGAGGCCGACGACCACATGCCGGAATCTGTTCGGATCACGTCCGCCCAACGGCCACAGCAAAGCGTTGTCCGGAGTTCTCGTCACAACCGACGAAGTCGAGCTCGCCGCTGCGGTGCTCGTCAAGCGAAGCGGATGAAAGAGCCCCGGTGCCTGGCGACGTGGCTTGCTGAGAGCGCGGCCGCCGATGTCGTCGAGCTCTACTCGCGCCGGTTCACGATCGAGGAGGCATTCCGTGACACCGAAGACATTGACTTCGGCATGGGCCTGAGCGCCACCCACATTCGTGACGAACGTCGACGCGATCGCCTCCTGCTGCTCGTCGCCGTCGCCCAGTCGCTCCTGACCCTCGAGGTCTCCGAGAAGCAATGGCGCGATTGGGGGCACGATTCGGCTTCCTTCGTCGAGCCGGATGGGGCGAAGCGCTTGCGTGGCGCGTTCGGCCGCCTGTCAACGCCATGAGCAGCCTTCAAGGCAGACGTTTAGTGACAGTATCTCTTTCCATCCACGTCGGCGCGCCGGCCCTTAGCCTGCGGTGGATGTGGGAGCGGTCCCAATCCTGAATTGGCGGCAAAGTTGCTGGCTGAAGCGGCGACGCATGCTACGAACGCGACACGACATGGGAAAGACCAACGCTTCGCTTCGGGTTCAGCGTCGTGTGTTCTTGAGCGCTTTGGGGATGGGCCTCGGCGTCGCTGCTGCCTCGCGCCTCTCGAGCGTCGCGCTAGCGCAGGCCACTCCGGCCTCCAAGCGCTTCATGCTCTTCTACTTGCCGCACGGAGTGCCTCCGGAGCACTTCCAGCCGAAGGTCATGGCCAATGACCCGACGACGTTCTCGCTCAACGAGAGCGGCGTCAGCATCTTGGGCTCGCTCCAGGAGCAGCTCCTCCCCCAGACGTCGCTCATTCAGGGCCTCAAGTACCCCAAGGGCGCCATGACCCACGAGGCCCTCGTCGTCGCGCTTTCAGGGCTCAGCAATGGCGATGCGTTGCCGGATGACTCGGTGCCGCGTGTCACGCTCGAGCATCAGATCGCCAACGCGCTGGGCGTGAAGCCGCTGGTGCTGGGCGCCGTGCCGCACCGTCAATTCGGTTTGGACAAGGACGGCAA
>JAEZYO010000774.1 GCA_023419055.1 Pseudomonadota bacterium
GTGGTAAAGACCCCTTGCACTCGGGTCCCCTGAGTCACGATCGCCGAGCCCAACTTCCGTTCCGCCATTTCGCGCGCGACCGAGCTCAGGCTGGCGTTCGGTGACACCTGGTAGACGTCGGTGCTCATCGCGTCCTCGACGCTCACGCGCGCTGCCTCGACGCCAGGCAGGGTCTCCACCAGGTGAAGGTCACGCAGGGAGACGATCCCGATGAGCTTGCCGCCGTGGAGCACGGGCAGGTGTCGAATCCGGTTCTTTCGCATCACGCTGTGGGCGTGCGCGAGAGTCTGATCCGCGCCGACCGTCACCGGAGAAGGAGTCATGTAGTCCGCAACCGTGCTGCTCTTCGACGCTCTCGTCATGTCCTGGCTCGCTAGCAGCGAGCGTGCCACGGGCGTTTTTAGCGCTCCTCGCAGGCGTGAACCTCCATCATCACCTCGAGCGCGCGAGTTTTGCGCGAGCCACGCTCGAAACCGCAATCCCTGCGTGAGCGAACCGCACGCCCACACGACGCGAACCGGCATGGAAGCTGCAACTCTCGGTGACGAGATGATGGAATCGATTCGAACGATCCTGGTGCCGGTCGACTTCTCCGAAGGCTCGCGTCGCGCGCTCCTTTACGCGTCGGAGCTTGCCTCGCGCTTCGGCGCCACCATCGACGTGTTGCACGTCTGGGACGTTCCGACGTACTTGCCGTCCGATACCTTGATCACCGCCGGTGCCCAGGCGTGGGAGCTCACTCGCCTCGTCCAGCACAACGCGGAAGGGGCGCTCGAAAAGTTCGTTACGGAGGCCGTCGAGAGCGGAATTCCCATCGCCCGTAAGCGGGCCGAGCCGGGCGTCGCGTCGCAGGTCATCGTCGACGCGGCCGAGCACGATCGTTACGACCTCATCGTCATGGGGACGCAGGGACGAACCGGCCTCGAACGCGTGCTCCTCGGAAGCGTGGCCGAGCGAGTGGTCCGGCATGCCCGCTGCCCGGTCCTGACGGTTCGCGAGAGGACCTGACTACCAAACCCCGCGAGCCCGATCGAGCGGCAGGGGGCGCCAGGCGTTGAGCACGTGCAAGTAGCTCGCCCTCTCGAACGCGGCGGGATGCGAGCAATGCGCGAGGTTCAGCAGGCCGCGCAGCTGTCCGATCTCGTGAAAGCCGTTCCGATCCATCCACTCACAGAGCCCCTCTCTGAGCCTCTCGAACGCGCTCACGCCGTGAAGAATGACCTCCGAGACGACCTGCACGCCGTCCGCCCCGGCCAAGAGTCCCTTCACCACGTCCGTCGGCCGATGGACGCCTCCGGAGAGTCCGAGATCCACTTCGAGTTGCGAGGACAGGGCTGCAATCCAGCGCAACCGCCAGCGTAGCTCACTCGAAGTCGAGAGCTCGAGGCGCGGCTTCACGGCGAGCTGCTCGAGGTCGTAGTCGGGCTGGTAGAAGCGATTGAAGAGCACGAGCCCGTCGACTCCCGCCCGCTCGAGCTGCAACGCGAAATGAGACAGGGAGCTATGGGACGGGGAGAGCTTCGCCGCGAGCGGCAGGGTCGTGCTTTCGCGGACTCGGCGTGCGACTTCGACGAGGCGGCTCTCGAGCTCGGTCGCTGACTGCTCGGGGTCGCTGCCGATCGCGTACAAGTTCAACTCGAGCGCGTCGGCCCCCGCGCGCTCGATGAGCCCCGCGTAGTTCACCCAGCCGTCGGGCGTCACCCCGTTCAACGACGCGACCACCGGGACCGAAACGGCCGCCTTCACCCGCTGCAAGTGCTCGAGGTACTCATCGGGACCTTGCCGGAGCTCGGTGACCGCAGGCAGGTAGTACTGCGCCTCGGCGAAGGCCTGGTCGGCCACCCCTTCGGTCTTTCCGCGCGCCATGTCGCGTAGGGTCAACTGCTCCTCGAAGAGTGATCGGAGGACGATGGCCGAAGCGCCGGCGTCCTCGGCGCTTCGCACGGCGTCGAGGTTTTCACTGAGCGGAGACGCGCCGAGCATCAACGGGTGCTCGAGCTCGAGCCCCAGGTATTTCGTCCGGAGATCCATGACTCGAAACCTTGCATCGGACGTGCCAGTACGGTGCAGACGAGCCCTGTTCTCCGAGTCGCGGCCAGCCCTCGTCGGAACGCGGAAGATCGCGGCAAGTTCGAGAATTGTCGCTCAGCGGCTCGTGAATTTTCGAGCTCGCGCTCTCGGCGATGGAGCGCGAGCTCTACGGCCCTTCTGATATCCTCGACTCATCCGACTCGCGCGCAGCGCGCGGGCGAGCCGGACACGGCGAGGTCGACGTCGGGCTCGTAGCAGGGCGAGCCGCGGCGTCTTTCGAAGCGCTTCGACCATGCAAGCTTCGGGATCCGGCAAGGGCGGTGGCGCGGCGGGCGCGTGGTTTGCGCTCGTCGCCTTGTCGATCCCGCTCGCGCTCTTCTACGGCGAATCGAACGGGGACACGACCACGAGCGCGCCTCCGACTCCTCCGACGAGCTCAGCGACGAACGTCAGCCCGAGCGCGGACACCGCGGAGGACGGTTGCTTGCGAGATCTCTTGAAGCCTCTCGAAGCGCTCGCCGTGGCTCCCCCGCCCCCTCCGAACGAGCAGACTCCGGACTTTCGAGACCGCACCCGAAAAGTCCTCGAACAGCTTCGCTCCACGCTGGGAGGAGATCTGAAGATCGAGGCCATCGTCGCCACGGTGCCCGACCCGGTGGATTCCGGGTTCGGATACCTGTTCGACGTCTCGGTTCAGGCGCTGCGCCTCGGCCTCGAGCAGGATCTCGCCGAAGACGGGCGTTTCTTCAGGAGCTACGGCTGGCTCCCCTGGGACCGTCGATCGGCGTCGAAGCAGCCGCAATCCGAGTCCAAGTGCCGCAAGACGACGCCCGGCATCAAGCTCTTCCGCGGCTCCGACGTGACGCGGCCACGCTTGCGCGCGCTCCTCCTCGTGGGGGAAACACCAACGGCGGGGATTCACGGCGCCGCGCTGGTTCGCGCCCTCGAAATCGCCGAGATCTTCGACGACTCGAACTCCGAGACGAGCCCCGAGCTCGACGTCCTCGCGCCGACCTTCTCGGGTAGCGCCTCGACGCTGCGCCGCGCGCTGACGAAATGGGGCAGCGAGTCGTCGTCCGCTCGCGGGGTTCGCATCGTGACCGGAAGCGCCACTGCCGATCTGAGGAACACGCTCGGCGGGAACGAGCGCTGGTTGGGCCCTCGCCCGGTGACCTTCGCCGCCACGACGCCTCCAGAGTCGGAGGTGATCTGCCGCTACCTGGGCTTCCTTCACTATCGGCTCGGCGTGGGCAGAAGCCGCGCCTCTTTTCGTCGGGACGACGAGACGGCACCGCCGCCGCTCTCCGAGGTCGCGCTGCTGCACGAGTCGGGAACGGAGTTCGGAGCGGCCCTGCAGCACTCGGGAAAGAACCCTTGCCGGCTGCAAGCGGGCGTCGACATCACCTTCCCCGTGCACGTCGCGCGCCTGCGCGACGCGTACGAGGCCATGGATCGCAGCGGAGAAGCTCGACTCGGGGCGGATTCTCCCGGACGCCGCACGGCGCTCGACATCTCCCTGCAGGACAGCTCCGCCCAGAGCGATCTCGACGCGGAGCCCTGCGCCAAGACGACCTACGCGGAAGACATCGCCGTGTCGCGCGTCTTGACCGCGATCTCGCGCGGCTCGGTACGGCACGTGGCGATTCAGGCGAGCGACGTCGCAGACGCGATTTTCCTCGCGCGCAAGGTCCGCGACGTGGCGCCCGACGTGCGGGTCGCCTTCTTCACCAACGACGTCCTCCTGCTGCATCCGGCGTTTCGACGGGACCTGCTCGGGTCGATCGTCGTGAGCGCCTATCCCTTCCTCGGAACGAGCGACTTCGAGACCCAGCGCGAACGCCACCAGGCGCGACGGCACGAGCCCTTCGAGAACGCGAGCAGCCAGGGGATCTACAACGCGGCGCTCGTCCTGCGCGGGGTGTCGCGCGTGACGGACCTCACCGAGTACGCGCTCGACGACGCCACGGCCCTCCCGATCTGGATCTCGGCGATCGGCTCGGGCGGGCTGGTTCCGATCACGGCGGGCCCGGACAACTCGGCCCAGGTGTTCGGGGTCGAAGTCATCGAGCCGACCGAAGCGGAGGGGTGGAGAGCGAAGTGGAAGCCGCTCCTCCGAGCCAACCTGCGCTTCGCGCACGACACGACCTTCCCGCGCCTCTGGCACTTCGTATTCTCGAGCCTGGCGCTCGCGTTCGTGCTCGATTCGTTCCTCCAGTATCGCCGACGCCTGCGGCTCTCGGACGCGCGCCTGCCCGAGCGCATCGAGTCGCACCACGATCGGGACGCCGATCTCGCGATCGTCCGGACCAAGTGGGAGCTCTACGCCACGATCCGCGCGCTCGTGATCGCGCTCGCGCTCTCCTACATGGCCGCGATCTACTGGCTCGCGTCGCTGGCGCGCGCAGGCGGACCGTGGCGCGCCGTCATCGCGACGATCATCGCCGCTTGCGCGCTCGGCGTAGCCGGCTACAAGGCGCGCGTCTTCGCCAGGGACTACCTTGCCCTGCGCCGAGCCGCCGGGTGCTCGGGGCCACCCAACTTCTTCCAGCGTTTGCGGGCGGGGGCTCGCTCCTTTCGCGCCATCGAAGAAGGCTCCGCGCCCGAGGTGCGCTCGGGCTCGCTCGGTCAGCGCCTCGACGCGGCCGCGGACTTCCTCCTGCTGCGGGTCGGGATGGGTCGAGTCGGCGGAGACGCGCTGCGCGCAGCCCAGCTCTCCTACTATCAGCTTCGGACGCTCGTGATGCTCGCCGTCAGCCTGGCGGCCGCTTTCGTGGTCGCGCTGTCCCTCGAGATGCGCGCCGACACGACCTTGCTCGAGACCGACGCCTTCGAGCCACATCCGCCCGTAGCCGTCACCTTGATGGCCCTCCGCAGCCTGCGCATCCTGAACACCGTCTCGCCCACCGGCCCGCTGCTCCTCTGCCTCTCGATCGTCTATCTGTGGGCGCTCGGCCGCACGATCCGCCTGCAGATCGCGCACGGGATCTCGCTGATCTCGCCGCCGGATCGCGTCGCCGATCTGGTGAGCACGCCCATTCGAGTCGTGCTCTACCCCCATCACAGCGCCGAGCGCGAGGCGGACCAGTCCTTCACGCGAGTCGAGAGGAGTTGCCTCAACTCGGTGCTAAGACCCGTCACCGGCCCAAGCTACGTGCTCGCGCTCGCCGTGGTCGCCTTCTTCCCGTGTCTGCTCTTCAGCTTGAAGCCGGTGGCCACCGTAGAGCGGCAGCTCACGACCGATCTCTTGACCGCCGGGCTCGCCCTCTCTGCCTACTTGATCGGCAACACGCTGGTACAGCTCGTCCAGTATTGGCTCGCGCTCGAGCTCCTGTTGAAGAACATCCTTCAACATCGTCTCGGGCGCGCGTTCCAGAGGGTCGCGCCGTTCGTGCGGGAGACGGTCGACGAGCAGGTAGCGCGTCCCCCGCACGATCTCCTGCGCTTCGCCGCTGCCACCGAGCAGCTGGAAGACTTGACGAGAGCAGGGGGGCAACTCGGCGATCAGGGTCTCGCCGCACCCCAGCGCCGCGAGCTCGCTCGGCACGCAGAGGCGCTGCGCGCGCTCCGTATCGAGGCCATCTCGGCTTCGACCCAGCGTGACCTGGCGAGAGCGGCGAAGTGCGAGGCAGCGCTCGGGAGCGCCGTCGTGAGCGCCGCCAGCGTCGTGATGCAGCTCCTCGTCGACGCCTGGAACCTGGAGCTTCGTCCGGGTGAACCGCCCGCGGGCGCCTCGAAGCCAGCTCCGGACGGCGCCCCGAAGCCGGACCCCAAGCGTGACGGAAGCGACTCGCTCGCCGCCGTCGCGTGGCGCTACTCCGCCGTCGAGCTCGACTGGTTGCGCAAGGCGGAGGCGTTCACGGCGACGGTCGTCGCGCTCCTGCTCAACCGACACGTGCGCCAGTTCCAACAGTTCATCCAGACCTTGACCCTCTGCGCGCTGGGCTTGCTCCTGGTAGTGCTCGTCTATCCGTTCGAGCCCCACCGCCTGCTGCTCTCGGTGGCGATGGGCGCGGTGCTGGCCGTGGTCCTGGTCGGCTTCTGGATCTACGCCGAGCTCGACCGGAACACGTTGATCAGCCACATCGCCGGCAGTGAACCGGGGAAGCTCACCTTCAACGCCGCCTTCATCGGGAGGGTCGTCGCCTGGGCCGTGGTTCCCCTCTTGCTCATCGCAGCGGCGCAGTACCCGGACTTCGCCAACGCCGTCTTCCGAGTGGCCGACCCCGCGCTCCGTGCGCTGCGCTAGACAGAGCGGTCGGCCTGGTTCGGGTTGCGGGAGTTCAACCTCGGAAAGCAAACCGTGAAGCGCGAGCCCAGCCCGAATCGGCTCTCCACCAGGATCCTTCCGCCGGACTGCTCCACGATGCCCCTGATGGTGGCGAGCCCGATCCCGGTCCCCTCCGCCTTCGTCGTGAAGAACGGCTCGAACAAGTGCGCTTGGGTCCGCGCGTCCATGCCTATTCCCGTGTCCGACACGGAGATGCACACGTAGATCCTCCCGGGGACATCGTGCAAGGCCCCCTCGAGCGGTGTTTCCGTGGTTCGAATCAGAATGGTCCCGCCTCTCGGCATGGCATCGCGGGCATTGGTGACGAGGTTCGCGAGCACCCGTGTCAGCTGGGTCCGATCGACCTCGATCTCTCCTACCTCGGAGTCGAGCTCGAAGACGAGCTCGACTCGAGCTCCGGCGAGGCCGAAGAGCCTCTCCTTCGAGCTTTCCAGGAACTCGTTCACCCGCAACACCTGAGGGTGCAGGATCTGCTTCCGGCCCATCGCGAGCAGACGGCGGGTCACCTCGGTCGCCCCCTGCGCTGCCGCTCTGATTTGTTCGACGCTGTGCGCTGCGTCGGGCGCAAGCGCGAAGCCGGAGAGCAGATCCGCGTTCGCGAGCACGACCATCAAGAAGTTGTTGAAGTCGTGCGCCACCCCTGCCGAGAGACGGCCGATGGCCTCGAATTTCTGCGACTGCGAGAGCTCCGTCTCGAGGCGAGCCTTCTCCATGGAGTCCGCCGCGCGTTGCGAAAGCTCCTCGGCGAGGGGGACGTCCCTGGCGCTGAAGCGAGGCCTGCCGCTGCCTGCGTAGAGGGTCAGCGCGCCGACCTTGCGGCCGCGCGTGACGAGCGGAACGGCGATGATCGAGCGAGCCCCGAGACGGCGAAGCAGCTCACCGTGTCGTACGTCCACCTGCGCTTCCCGGATCGCCGAGTCGGGGACGTCCACGCGGAGCACGGGGGCGCCCGACATCAGGGCCACTGCGGCCGGTTCGGAAGAGCTCATCGTCGGGGAATAGCGCTCGGCCAGCTCCTGAAGGAGCTCGCGCTTGCGAGGATCGGCGTGCTCGCTCGAAGCGCGCCGGAGCTTTCCTTCTTCCGTCAACACGTCGACCGTCGCCCAGTCACAAAGGAACGGCACGGCGGCGCGTGGCAAGCTGTCCAACACTCCGTCGACCCCCACCCCCGCGGCCAAGGTGAGGCTCGCTTCCGCCATGAAACGGATGCGCTCCTCGGCGTGCCGCCGCTCGTGGATTTCTGCTTCGAGCCACTCGAACCGACGACTGTTCTCGAGCGCGATGGACATTTGGGTCGACAGGAGCTGAAGCAGGCGCACGCGGTCTTCGGCGAACGCGAGAGTCACGAGCCGACTCTCGAGGTAGAGCGCGCCCTGCACCTCTCCCTGGCGGCGTATCGGGACGGCCATCATCGACTTCACGCCCGAGCTTCGCACGTACTCGTCTGCACCGTGGATGGCGTCGTTCTGGGCGTCGTTCACGATCACGACCGAGGCTCGCGAAAGGACGGTGCGAACGAGCGACATCGGGAGATCGGCCGCTTCTTCGAGCGGGGCCTTGAGCAGGACGGCGCGCTCCGCCGCCGTCCCTCGCGCGCGCACCTCGTAGCTCTCGCCTTCGCGCAAGATCAGGACCGCGGTCTGGGCGCTCGCGATCTCGAGCCCGAGCGCCACCAGGCGCTCGAACAGGCGCTCCGGGACGAGCTCGCCCGAAACACCTTCGACCATCTTGATCACGCTCAACAAGTCGAGGTGTGAGGCGCTGATGGCGCTGGGTTCCGAAGGATCCGAACGAAAGGCAGACGGCTTCTCCGAGAGCTCCAGGAACTCGGCCGCCAGAGCGTCGACCTTTCCCAGGCTGCCCCAGCGAGCAAAGAGTTGCATCGCTTTCTGAACGGCGGCTCGAGCCATCGTGGACTGCCCCAGGCTCGAATGAAGGCGAGCGACCAGATCGAAGGCCGTCGCTTCGTCGAGCAGCGCTTCCTGCGCGCGTGCCGCAGCGGCGGCGTCCAGGTATCCGCGGAGCGCTTCTTCGGTCCGCCCGCGGACGCGCGCGAGCTCCGCTCGAACCAAGAGAGCCTTGTGCGCGAAGTTGTCGGGGGCGCTCTTGGCCCAAAGCTCGAGCCTGGCCGCGTGAGCTTCGATGACGTCCGGCGCGCGTTCCTCGGGCTCGGTGAGCTCGGGCCAGGCGGCTCGCGAGAGCGCGTCGTAAAACGTGTAGGTCATGACGGGCAGCGTGCTCGGCATGGTCTTGAGCAGAGGCTCGACCGCCCGCGCGTGGCGACGCACCATCTCCGGCCGGCGGAAGAGGTAGGCGACCTCGAGCATCCACGCGTTCAGCCGCGCGAAGAGCTCCGGCCGAGCTCGGAGCGTTTCCTCGGACGACGCGCTGAGGAGAGCGTGTGTGTTCGCCTCCCCCTGCATACAGTGCACCACGCCTCGTAGCATGGCGAGGTCGGTGAGGATGGTGACCAGCTCGTATCGCTGCGCGAACCCGCTCGCGCGCTCGATCTCTCGCAGGACGGCAGGAAGCTCGAGCCCCATGGTGAGCGCCGCCTCGATCCCGCGATGACTCGCGTAGCCGACGTACGCGTATTCTCCGCACTCGGTGCCAAGCTCGGCGATCGCTCGAAATTCTTCCACCGAGCGCCGAAGCGGCAGCCGGAACTGACTCATGTGAAACGCCATGCCGAACCGGGCACGACAATGGGTGCGAAGATCCTTCGACTTCAGGGCGAGCGTGAGGCCGAGAACGCAGATCTCGTAGGCGGGCGAGGGATCACCGAGCACGTCGGCGTACATGGCTCCGAACCGCACGAGGGCGCCGCCCGACTCCTCCGAAACACCGTGTTCCAGGGTGATGGCGACCTTCTTCGCCTGCGCCGCCGCGAACAACGTGGCGTCCCCCCGTAACCAGGTCGGCGCGTTGGCAGCAGCCAACACCCGCATCAGCAGAAGGAGGCGCGGCTCCGCGAGCCCCGGTCCCTTCGAAAGGGCGCCCGGGCCGAGCCGTGAGAGCCGCTCACCGAGCTCGCAAAGCTCCGCGCGAACTTGCTCTTCGTCACTGCTGTCCGGAAGCTCGCAGCCCAGAGCTCGCGCGGCCTCGCGGATGCTCGCCACCGCCTCGTCCAGACGATCCGCCGCGGTCAGCCCCAAAGCCCGTAAACGAAGGGTCTCCGCGCGTTCGATCGGATCCGTAAGCAGAGCCAAGGATTGTCGAGTCATGCGGTCGGCGCTCTCGACCTCCCCGGAGAGGAAGCCGCAAACCACCGCCCCGTGGAGGAGCTCGACGAACGAGCGCCGGTGATGCTCGTGGGCGTCCTCCGGCAAAAACTCCATCGCTCGCCGAAAGTAGCCGTACGCGGCGCCGAAATCGGCGGACGCCTTCGCCCGCCGAGCTGCAGTTCCGTAAAGCTCGGCGAGTCGCAAGCGCTCGTCCGGCGCGCGAAGCAGGCGCTCGGCTCGACCGAAATGGTCGACCGCCTCGAAGAGGCGATCGTCCGTATTCGGATCCTCGATGCTCTCGATGATCTGGAGCCCGATGGCGAGGTGGGTCCGCTGCCGGAGCTCCTCGTCGAGCCTTGCGTAAGCCGCCTGCCTCACGCGGTCGTGAGCGAAGCGGTAGCCCGGGGCCCCCTCGTGTACGGCGGGCACGAGCATGCCCTCGGCGTGGGCGGTCACGAGGTACGCCTCGATGTCCTCCGCCGAATCCTGAAGTAGTCGCGACAGACTATCCTGCCGGAACGAACCGCTGAAACAGGCCGCGACCGCGAGCAGGCGCTGGACCGGCACGGGCAGCAGCTCGATGGCCGCCTTCATGAGCTCGACCACGTCCGCGGAGACGTCGCTCGCCAGGATCCGCGGGAGCGAGAACGTGCACGTCCTTCGGATGACGTCGACGCGAATCAACCCTTCACGCCGCAGGTGACGCAGGAAGCGCTCGACGAAGAGCGGATTGCCCGTTGCCTTGTCCGCGACGACATCGGCGAGCGGCGCGATGCTCGCCTCGTCGGTGTAGAGCAGATCCGCGCAAAGCGTCCTGAGAGCCGTAGAGTCGAGCGGAGAGAGCTCGATGCGGCGTACCGGCGCGCCCGTCGCTTCCGCTTCACGGACCAAGCGCGAGATCGGGTGCCCCTCCGAGACCGCGTCGGATCGAAACACGCCGACGACGAGGAGGTGAGAGATCTTTTCGGCGCCGACCAGAGACTTGACGAAGTCCGTGCTGCTCGGATCGGCCCAGTGCAGGTCGTCGAGCGAGAGCACCACCGGGGAATCGGGCCCCGCCAGCGCCCCGATCAGCGCCCGCAGGGCCATGCGCGTTCGAGGGTCGCCCTCGGAAAAGTCGAGAAGGGGAAACGGAGGAAGCGTGCCCGTCAGCGCCTCGAGGTTTGGAGTCAACGAGAGCAAGGCCCTGCCCTGACTTCCGAGAGCGCCGCGCACGCGAGTGCTGAGCTCTGCGCGGAGCTCCACTGGCGCGTCCAGGAGCCGGCCGAGCACCTCGTTGACCGCGTCGGCGATGGTAGCAAAAGGACGGCTCGTCCCGAGCGCCTCGAACTTCCTCGAGCCGACCCAGCGGTGCCCGGCCAGAACCTGCCCGATGAGCGCGCTCTTTCCGATCCCGGCGGGGCCCTCCACCAGAACGAGCTCGCGTGCGCCGTCGACGCAGCGCTGGAGAGCCTCGCGCAAGGCTCGTTCCTCGACGTCGCGGCCGTAGAGCGCGCGCGGTGCGCCGAGCCTTCGACCAGGATCCGTTCGTCCGAGCGCGAAGGTCCCGACCTCACCCGAGAGACGCAGCCGATCGCGAATCTGCCCCAGATCGTCGACCACCGCGGCGGCCGTCTGGTAACGCTGCTCGGGCATTTTCTCGAGCAACCTCATCGTCAGGTCCGACAAAAGCCCCGGGATGCTGGCGCTCATCGTCTGCGGCGCGCTCGGCACGATCGCGGCGTGCCCGTGCAGGACCCGAATGGGATCGACCCACGGGAACGGCGGAACACCCGTGAGCATCTCGTAGAAGGTCGCCCCGAGCGAGTAGAGATCGGCGCGATGGTCGAACGGAGTCTGCATGCGGCCGGTACGTTCGGGCGCGACGTAGAGCAGAGGACCGTCGACCTCGGTTGCAGGCTTCGGTGTGGCGTCCGCGCGAGTGGCGCGGCTGGACTCGGAGAGCGTCACTCGAGGTGGCTCGACGCCCGAGGGCTCCCGCTTTTGCCAGTCGCTCGGGAGCACGAAGCTCGCCGGAGAAATCTCCCCGTGAACCCAGCCGCTCGCGTGCAGCTCGGCGACGCGACAGGCCATCGCGAACGCGAGCTCGGAGAAGTCGCGGGGCGTGAGGCCCGCGCCGCGCGCTGCGAGGAGCTCAGCGATCGTGATCTCTGGCACCTCCTCCTCGCTCATGCGAGAAGTTTGACAGGCGAGCGGAGCTCCGCACCTTTCGTGCGCGCGTGCTGGCGGATCTTTCGTCTTGCCTAATGGACGAACGTTCATTAGAAAGCCGCCCATGTCCATCGAACCCTGTCGTTAGTCGTCCGTGCGCGCCGCTCTTGGCCGCGTGGACGACTCTTCCGAAAGGTTCGATTCGATGAACAACAGCCGCGGTAATTTCGGGCTCGTCACACGGTTCGGCAAGCTTCCTCTCCTTTGCTCGTTGGCGCTCGGCGCCGGCCCGCTCTTCGTGGGTTGCTCGAGCGACCCGCTCATCGGCGCGAGCGAAGAAGGAGTCGGCTCTCTCGGCGTCAACCTGGAGGTGGCCGAGGGCGTCACGCTGAACTCGGTCACGTACAGCATCACCGGCAACGGCTTCAGCAAGACCGGCACCATCGACGTCAGCGGCGCGCCGGCCATCAACGGCACCATCGGCGGCATCCCCGCGGGCAATGGCTACACGATCACGCTGACGGCCACGTCGAGCGACGGCAAGACGACCTTCACCGGCTCCGCCACCTTCAACGTGACAGCCGGCGGCAAGACCTCGGTCACGATCCACCTGCGCGGCGCGGGATCCAAGGGCAACGGCAGCGTGGTCGTGAACGGCACCATCAACGTCGGTCCAGTGATCGACGAGCTGACGGTGACGCCGCAGACCGTGTACGTCGGCAGCACCATCACTCTGACGGCGGTCGGCAGCGACGCCGACGAAGGGCCGTCTTCCCTGAGCTACTACTGGTCGACCACCGGCGGAGTCATCGACGATCCGATTGGCCCGAACGCCACGCTGACCAGCGCTACGCCCGGCACCTTCACGATCACCCTCACCCTCTCGGACGGTGACATCACCGACACGGTCACCACGACCGTCACCTTCGTTCCCGAGGAGCAGGGGGGCGAAGGCGGTAGTGGAGGCGCCGGTCCCGAGCGACCGAACGTCCTGCTCATCATCGCGGACGATTGGGGCGCTGATGGAAGCAGCCTCTACCCCGAGATCGTGGGCGACAGCGGCGCGACTCCGGTCCCCCACGTCGAAGCGCTCGCCGAGCAAGGTCTCGTCTTCGACAACGCCTGGGCGAGCCCGGTGTGCTCGCCGACCAGCGGCACCATCATCAGCGGCCAGTACGGCCATCGCACGGGCGTGACGAACGTGGGCAACGTGCTCCCGACCTCGACCGTCACGCTCTTCGATCGCCTCAACAGCGACAGCCCGGAATACGAGCACGCCCTCTTCGGCAAGTACCACGTCGGCGGCGGCAGCATCGATCCTCGCCCCGGCGGCTCGTTCCCGCAGGCGCCAGCCATCCTCCAGCACGCGCGTGACCTCGGCATCACGACGTTCAGAGGGATCCTCGGCGGCGGGCTGGTGGACTACTTCAATTGGACGTTCTTCGACATCAACGGTCCGAACGTACCGACCACGACGTACGCCACCACCGTGCTCACGGACACCGCGATCGACTTCATTCACCAGCACGAGGCCGAGAAGCCGGATCAGCCCTGGTTCATCTATCAGGCGTTCAACGGGCCGCACGCCGCGAACGGCGGGAACAACCCCTACCAGGTGCCGCCTGCCAACCTGCACTCCATCGATCTCAGCTCGGTCGGCAACCCTGCGCCCGGGACGTACGCCACCAATATTCCGGTCTACCAGGCCAACATCCAGAGCCTCGACACCGAAATTGGACGACTGCTCGCCGAGGTGGACCTCGAGAAGACCGTGGTCATCTTCCTCGGCGACAACGGCACCCCGCCTCCCGTCAAGGACACGGGGACGGGCCTCCGCGGCGCCAAAGGCAGCGTCTACGAGGGCGGCGTGAGAGTGCCGCTCGTCGTCGCCGGGGCAGGCGTCACGCGCCGGGGTCGAGAGGACGACCTCTTCGTCACGACCGATATCTACGCGACCGTTCTCGATCTCGCCGGAGCCGGAGTCAGCCAGGTGAACAACAGCTACAGCCTGAAGCCGCTCCTCGGCGACGAGACCGCGACGAACGGCCGCACTCACTCCTTCTCCGAGGTTTCGACCGGTACGAGCCAGCGCCGCTACGCGGTCAAGGACAGGCGCTTCAAGCTGATCCGAAACCTCCAGCAGTGGGAGCTCTACGACCTCCACGCCGATCCAGAGGAGACGACCAACCTGGTCGGGAGCGAACCGCACGCGGCGGTGCTCGCCTCGCTCAAGGCGGAAATTGCCGAGCTCCGCGCCGAGGCGCCCGCCGGCTACTTCCCGGAGTGAGCTCGAACCGGTGACAGTGCCGCTCCCGCCGATCGGCGGGGGCGGCGCGCGCCGGAGCGTCCCTCGACTCGCCTCAATAGAACGACACGTCGTCTATCCACAGATCGAAGACCGTGTTCGGTTCCACGTTGAAGCCCACGGTAAAGAGCGTCTTCGTATCGAGCGCCTCGGCCTTTAGACCGTAGTTGCGCTGACTGAGCCCGCGGAACGGGACCTCGTACTTCACCCAATCGGTATCGAGAGTGCTGATCGTGACGCCGAAGGTGTCGAAGCAGCCCTCTCCCGCGCCGCCACCCTCCACGCATTTGCCACCTTTCGGCTCGCTGTTCGCGTCGCTGATGGCAACTCGAATCGTGTTGGTCGAGGTGTCCCCGATGCGGGCCCAAAAGCCGATGCCCTCGTAGGCGCTGCCGTCGTAGAACGCGCCGCCCGAGGAGTCATACGCCAGGTTCATTCCGAGCAAGGCGCCCCAGTCCGTGAAACCTTGCCCGGTCACGTGCATCGCGTACTGGCTGCCGCAGCGCCCACCGGGGATGACCTCGGGGAGCGCCGGGCCGCCCGGCTCCGGGACGATGCTGGCGCCGGTAGTTCCGTCGCCCGCCGCCCACCAGCCTCCGCTGCGCTCGCCGTTCATGAGGACCAGGGCGTTCTGGTCCTCCATGTCGTCGATCAGCGCGGTGGGGTCGATCGCTTCCCCTGGAGCGGAGCAAGCGGAGGCGCTCGAACCGCCTGAGCCGCCGTTCGAAAAACCGGGGTCGTTGCCCGCGTCCGCTTGCGGTGCGCCGCCGTCACCCGAGCAACCCACGAGCCCGAGAGCCGACAGGATGACGAAAATTCGCGCTGATTCGGGGTTCATTTCATCTCCAGGGGTTAGAGCAAGCCGGGGAGCGGGCCGCTGCACCAGTCGGGGTTCCCGAACGTCTCGTCGGGTAGGCCCATGGCCTGAAGCAGCGAAACCAGGAGCTCGTTGTGGGGCCGGTCTCCCTCGAAGCGCAGGTAGCGCCCCGTCGCGAGCGCCCCTCCAGCCGACCCCGCGAGCACGTACGGCGCGTCCTTGCGGCTGTGAGTGTTCCCCTTCCCGAGCTCGTTGACCCAGAGGATGAGGGTGTTGTCGAACACGCTGCCATCACCCTCCGGGATTGCCTTGAGCTTTTCGATCAGGCTCGCGAGCTGCCCGGCGTACCAGCGCTCGATGCGCGTGATCTTGTCGGCGCCCTCGAGATCGTCGTCACCCAGGTGAGAGAGATCGTGGTGGCCCTCCTCGATCCCGATCCAGGTGAAGCGGGTTTGCGAGACCGAGCGTGACCATTGAAGCGAGGCGACGCGCGTGACGTCGCAGGCGAACGCCATGGCCAGAAGATCCGTCTGCAAGTCGCCCACCTCCGGATACGAGTCGTTCGCTCTCGCGTCGACGGGCTCGATCAGGGGATCTTTGCACGACGAACCGCCGAGCGTCGCTGGCTTGGTGAGCCGAAGCTCGAGCTCGCGCACGGCCTCGACGTGCGCTTCGAGCCGCTTGCGATCGGCGCTCCCGAGCTCGGCCTGCACGCGCGCGTATTCACCGAGCACGCCATCGAGGATCGATTGGCGGCGGCTGCGTTGCGCGGCGAGGACCTCGGGGTCGGTGTGGAGCTCCGCGAACACGCGCCCGTACACCGCGCTCGGATCGTCCTCCGGCGGCAGCGGCTGATTCGCGGCGCGGTAACACATGCGCCCCCAGTTGTCCGCCGCTCCCACCTGTACCCCGAGCTCGAGCGAAGGCAGCCTGGTATCGCCGCCGAGCACGTCCGCGACGCGCTGATCGACCGATTGCCCCGCGGCCCACCCCGCTGGCGGCGCCCCCGCTCCGCTGAACGGCCCCGGATTCAAGCTCGTCCCGGTCAGCGCGCCGCCGATCCCACTCTGGTGCGCATCCCCTCCTCCTCCCCGTTGATCCAGACCTCGAAGGATCACGAGGTCATTTCGGTGCTCGGCGAGCGGCTCGAGGATCGTGGAGAGCTCGAAATCCGTCTCGCCTCCGCTCGGAGCCCAGCGCGACGGCAGCGTGCCGTTCGGCGTGAACATGACGACGAAGCGGCGAATGGCCGTACTTCGCGCCTCGGCTCGGCGTGGCGCCATGGCCTCGAGCCAGGGCAAACCGATGCCCGCACCGAACGCGCCGCGTAGCATGGCGCGCCTACCCAGCATCTTTCTCATGGTTCCGTCTCCCGCGGCGGAGCCGCCCTGAACGAGGGCTCTCGAACGGTGCGGCGGATCATGGCTTTGAAGTCCCCTCGCCTCTCCACGAGCTCGCTCGACAACCGCTCGATGGTGCAGCGGTCCTCGTCGCTTCGTTCGCTGCGCCCGAAGGCGTACCGAAACCACTGCGTCGCGGTGCAGCGCCGCACCTGCTCGCTCGCCACGAGCCGCGCCGCGAGCGCCGCGACTCCGTCGAACGATCCGTCGACGTCGGTGCCGATGAGCTCGCCCGTCGCGTCGACCGGTTTGCCGCCGTCCGTCTCACGAAAGCGCCCGACGGCGTCGTAATTTTCGAAGCCGAAGCCGATGGGGTCCATCAGCGAGTGGCACCCCGCGCAGCGCGGATCGGTGGAATGCTGAGCAAAGCGCTCGCGCGTGCTCTTTCTCGGGTCCACCGCCGGCGGCTTCACCACGATGTCCGGCGGCGGCGGCTCCGGCGGCATGCAGAGCCAGCGCGACCGCACGAATTTGCCGCGCTGTACGGGAGACGTCTGGTTCG
>JAEZYO010000477.1 GCA_023419055.1 Pseudomonadota bacterium
CGATTGATCGTCGGCGCCGACCACGCACACGTTCCGATGCCGCTCCCCGAGCGCCTTCATGATGCGGTACTGAAGGTTGTTCGTGTCCTGATACTCATCGACGAGGAGGTGGTCGAACTGCGACGCCTCCGCGAAGCGTGCTTCCGGGTGCTTGTCGAACAGGTCCTCCGTGACGAGGAGGAGGTCGTCGAAGTCCATCGCCCCCGAGGCCTTGAGACCGGCCTGGTAGCGGGCGTAGGCCATGGCGCAGAGCTGGTCGCGGTCCTTCTCGGCAACGCGCTCGGCCTGCTCGGGCCGGAGGCCGAGGTTCTTCCACGCGCCGATTTGCGCGAGGAGATCGCCGGGGCGGAGCTTCTCGGCGCCCACGCGGCAATCGCGCAAGGCGTTCCGCGCGAGGGTCTCTTGGTCGCCGCGATCGTAGATGGCGAACTCTTCGGGGTAGCCCATGAGCCGCGCGTGGCGGCGCAAGACGCGCACGCAGAGGGAGTGGAAGGTCGAGATCTCCGGCGGCTTGACGCCGCGGCGCCGCTTGCCGATGAGGTGCTGCGCGCGCTCCTTCATCTCGCGGGCGGCCTTGTTCGTGAAGGTGACGGCGAGGATGCGGTTCGGGGTGATGCCGGTCTTGATGAGCGCGGCGATGCGGTACGTGATGACGCGCGTCTTGCCGGTGCCCGCGCCGGCGAGCACGAGCAGGGGGCCCGAGAGGGTCCCCACGGCTTCGCGCTGGGCAGCGTTCAGATCGTGAGGCACGCTCGGGCTCGATAGCAGAGATCGGGCGGGCGATGCTAGGCTCCGCGCCGTGACCGAGACCGCGCCGAAGCTTCACATCGAGACCGTGGGCGAGGGCCCCACGCTGGTGCTCGCGCACGGCTTCTCCGGGAGCGCGCGCAACTTCCGCTTGCAGGCCAAGGGCCTCAAGGACGTGAGCCGCGTCGTCGTCTACGACGCGAGGGGGCACGCCCGGAGTGAGGCGCCCCCGGAGTTCGCTGCCTACTCGCTCGACGCGCTGGTCGGCGACTTTGCCCGAGCGGCCGAGGCCGGAGGGCTCCCGGTGATCGCCGGCGGGCTCAGCATGGGCGCGGCCACGGCGCTCGAGTTCGCCCTTCGTTACCCGGAGCGCGTGACGGGGCTCTTGCTCGCGGCTTACCCATCGCCGGGGGCGGGCAGGGGACTCACCCGTCGCAGTTGGGCTACCGGCTTCGCCGACGCGCTGCGTGACCACGGGCCCGAGGTGGCCGGCGCGAAATACGTCTGGGGCGAGCAGCCGCGCTTCGACGAGAAAGACTCGAATTTCATCCGGCTCGGGTTTCTCGAGCATCCGCCCCGCGCGCTCGAAGCCACGTTGCGCGGCGTGCTCGCCGGGCTCGAGGATCCAGGGGCGCTCGCGCCTCGGCTCGCGACCATCCGCGTGCCTGCGCTCGTGGTGGTGGGAGCCGACGACAAGGAATCGCTCGAGCCGTCGCGGGCGCTCGCGGCCAACATCCCCGGCGCCGAGTTCGTGATCGTCCCCGACGCGGGACACGTCGTGAACCTGAAGCAGCCCGCGGTGTTCAATGATCTCGCGCGCCGCTTCATCGAGCGCGTGGTTTCATCGAGCGGATGAAGGCGCGCGCCTAGCTCCGGACGACGAAGAAGCCGATCAACACGAAGAGGCCCAGCGCCACCCCCGAGAGCGTCAGGATCTGACCCCAGCGGAGCTTCTGAGCCGCGTCGCCGACGTGGCCCTGCTCTGCCGCCTTTTGGGCGAGGAAGCACATCACGGCGCCCGTCAGTCCGAGAAGACAACCCCCGCCGCAGATGACCGAGCTCAGCAGGGCGACGCCGAGCCAGATCTTCGCTCGGTGCTCGAGCTCGGAAGCGCTCCCGACGGGCGTCCCGGCCGCGGGATGGGGGGAAAAGGACCCATACCCTCCTGGAGGCGAGCCGGCTGAAGGCCCGAAGCCTGCCACGTTCGGGGGAGGGCTGGGCTCGGTCATCGCGACATCCGGAAAAAACGAGGGTAAACCAAAACCCAGGGCCCTCGTCCATGATTCGTTCGCGCGGCTTCTTCGGCGGTGTCACCCGGACCTTGGGCCGTGTTTTCCTGGTATTGGTGCTCGCGCCGAGCTGCCGCCGGGAGCCCGCGCCAGCTCCGGTGGCTTCGAGCAGAGCAGGCGTCCAGCGAGGCGACTCGGTCGTGTTCGAGGTCATGGCCGCGGAGTTTCGAGAAGGGCGGGTGCTCGAGTCCGACTCGGGACGGCTTCGCATCGAGCCCGCGGAGGGAGGTGACTCGCTCTGGACCGCGAGCTCGGACGTCTACGCGTTCGAAGGATCGGCCGCTCCTCGTCCCGGTGATTTCGCGATCTGCCGCAGCGGCTCGCGAGAGTGGACTTCGTGCCGCATTCGAGCGAGCGAGGGGGCGCGCTTCGAAGTCGAGCTCGCGGACGCGCGGAGGCTCTCGCTCGGGCGCGAAGGAGTCTTGGCTGCTCGCCCCGTGACGGTGCTCAACATCAAGCGACACTTCACTCGCGTCGCGGAGCGTCGCGCGTTCAACGAGTCGTTTTCGCGCGCCGGCGAGCCACGGCGCCCCGCGGGGTGGGTGCCGGGCCCGCACGCCCGCGTGATGGCGAGGCTCGAGGGCGAGTGGTACCAAGCGAAGATCCACGAGTACGACGACGAGGCCCCTCGGGTTCGACTGCCGCTCGACGCGCGCGTCACGGAGCTTCGTCTTCGCGATCTCGCGCCGGACCTGCCGTATGACACGAGCGCCGTCAAACGCGGGGATTTCGTGTTGATTCGCCCGAGCGGGCCCGCGGAGCCGTTTCGGGCCGCCGAGGTGCGCTCGCTCGGTGACAAGGAGTTTCGCGTCGCCGACGGCGACGGCAACGTGCGCACGGTCTCGGCGCGCGACGTCGTCCCGCTCGGCGGTATTAGTCTCGGGGATCGATGAGCCGTGTCGCGACCAGGGCCCGCGCCTTGCCCGCGAGGGCGCGGAGCTCCGCGCGCACCTCGAGCGTCTTCCCGCTGCGGAGCGCGCAGACCTTGCCCGAGACGGAATCACCGCCGCGGAACAAGCCGAGCTCTTCTCCGTTTTCGCTGTTCACGAACCGAAGCTCTACCCCCGAGCCGCCGGCGCCGATCGCCGCGGTGAGATCCACGCAGCGCGCGACCGGTACCTTGATGTTCACCGAGCCTTGCTGAGTGGGCTCGAGCGTGAGCTCCTGCACGGCGGTGACCTGCGCCGCCTGGGTGACGACGCCGCGCGCCAGCATGCGATCGAGCAAGCGCCCTGCAGCGAGCGGATCCGAGAATAGCGCCGCCGGACCCTCCGTCTCGGCTGCGATCTCGATCGCGTAGGGTCCACCGCGCGCGATGGGCTCCACGTCGAGCCGCGCCTTGCCGCCGGTCGTGCAGGCGTGAAGGCTCGCTCCAGCGCCGCCGCGAGCATTCGCGAGCAGCGCGCCGCCGGGCGACCAGAGCCACGCTTCGACGCCGCGCAGCGGCGCGCCGGCGAGGACGTCGATTCGCGCGCACCCGCGCGGTAAGTCGAGCTGCACGCCGTTGCGGCGGCCCATCTCCAGGGTGCCGCTCGCGACTCGCCGCGCTCGACGTTCGCCGGCTCCGCGCACCCGAGCGTCCTCCAGAGGTCCCATCGGGTACAAATCGAAGCGAGCGGCGCGCGAGTCGATGTCGCGCTCGGTGCCCTCGGTCGAGCGCGAGAGCATGACGACGGCGAGGCCGATCCCGGCGTGGGGTCGGATCTCCACGGTGACGGCCGACTGAGTGGGCGAGCAGACCACGAGCGACCGGCTCCGTCCCACGCTCGGAGCGCGCCCGACGATGCCGCCGCGCTCGTCGAGCACCTGCACGTCGAGGTACGCGACGTCGTCCGACGGCAGCACGAAGACGTCGAGGCAGCGTTCGGGTTCGACGCCGGCCGAAAGCCGCGTGGCGAGGCGCGAATCGAGCGGTACGGCCACGCGCCGCACGTCGACCCAGGTGCCGCCGATGGCGCGGCGATGCTGCTCGACCTGCTCGTCGAGCCCTGGCCAGACGCTCAAGCGGCGGGCGATCTCCCCCGGCCGGTGCCTCACGCCGTAGACCCCCGCCGCGCGCTCGGCGTCCTTCACGGCCACGCGTTGCGCTCCGATGGCGACCATGCCGTGACCCGCGGCGATGCGCGCCGAGACGTAGATACGGCGTGGGTGAGGCGGACAGACGAGGAGCGCGGGGGCTTTGTCGGACGCCTCGTCGCTGCCGAGCACCGCGCCGTCCTCCCCGTAAGCGAACAGGTCCACGTCGTCGACGCTGCGCGTCCCGCGCGCGATCAGGATCGCGCACTCCGCCTCGGGCACCTCGAGCAGCGCCGCGACGCGATCGCCGGCAACCCCGGCCTCCACCGCGAGCACCTCGGCGTCGCCCTCGGCCGGCAATTTCATCCAGCTCTTCGCCGCCGGCCCCGCATCGACCTTACCGAAGCGCCCCGCCGGCGCATTCGGCGGAGCGCTCGCGGCGCTCGCACCGCAGCCCGAGAGCGCGGCCAGGGCAGCGACGAGCGCGAGGGCCCTCATGGGCTCCCCTTGCCGAGCTCGATGCGGCCGGTTTGAAAGAGCGCGGACATCCAGACCAGACCGAGCCCGCGCGAGTCGACGTCCAGCCGGGCGGCTTCGGCGCTCCCGGCGCAGAAGCTGAGGGCGGTGCCCGGTGCTTCGTCGCTCGAGCGATTCTGCGAGTAACTCGCCCCGACCGTGGCGGCGAGCGACAGGCCGTAGCTGCTGCCGCGCAGCCGCACCACGGCGGCGACGTAGCAGGCGCCGGGCTCGGGTTGAAACGGCATCATGGTCGAGCCCTGAACGCCGAGCGCCGCGTCGACGAGGCCGGCGCCCTCGAGCTTGATGCGGTAGCGCCGGAGCACGGCGCTGAACTGCGCTCGCGCGTCGGCGTCCCACCCCGCGGGTAGGCCGCGCTCGAGATCCCAGCGCGTACGGACGAGCCGCGTGCGCCCCCTGGGGAGCGCGCCCGCGTAGCGGACGTTCACCGGAATGGGGCGACCCGTGCAAAAATCGACGTTCGCGTCGGTGCCCTCGCTGCGATCCGCCGCGAGCACTTCGCCCGTCTGAGCGTTCGACACTTCCAGGTCGAGGTCGACCGCACGAATGCTCTGGTGGCCGGCCTCGTCGGCGAGCAAGCTCAGGCGGTGGCACCCCGGGGGCAGCGCGAGCAGCTGCTGGCCGTTGCCGCGTACGGTCGCGGTGAGCTCTTCCGCCGTCACCTCCAGGGCGCTTTCCTGTGCGGCGTACTCCTCGATGGCCTTGAGGCGCAGCGGCAAGGGAGCGGCGCTCGGTCGCGGCCCCGAGCCGGCTTGAGGCGCGAGCGGTCCCGGATCGCGGTGCGGGAGGACCTGCGTGAGCGCGGGGAGCGGCGCCTCCGACGTGACCAGCAGGACCTCGATGAGGCCGCGCGGAGAGCGGAGCTCGACAGCGACGTGATCGAGGATCGACTTCTTCGCGCCGCAGCGCGAGATGACGGAGGCTCCGGCGAGGCTGGTCTCGGGCAGCTCCGCCTGGTCGGCAGGGAGCCCGTAAAAGTCGGTGACGAAGTTGACGGTCGTCGGAGCGAGGATCGCGACCGTCACGCAGCCGCGGGTGGTCGGATCCGTGGCGTCGGCGGGGAGCAGGAGGGGGACCACGTCGCCGCGCTCGAGCAAGCGGGGCGGCAGGCGTTTGACTCGGCCGAACGCGCTCCAGGCGAGCGTCAGCCGCTCGACGTCCCCCGCGAGATCGGCGCGCGCGGAGCTCGCGGCGACCGTGAGGAGCAGCCCGAGCCCGAGAGCCGCGCGCCGCATGAGCTCACCCCGCGATGCGCTCGAACGGTGCCTCGACGAAGCTCTTGCTCGCCGTATCCCACACGAACAGGCGGT
The DNA here is from genome assembly GCA_023419055.1 of Pseudomonadota bacterium. The sequence goes on from JAEZYO010000477.1 coordinate 5,900, forward strand.
GCGCGGTCACCTCGCCCTCGTCCACGGCCGTGACCAGATACGAAAGGTCGTAGGTGGGCTCGCCGGCGCCGCCCATGGTCATGCT
>JAEZYO010000573.1 GCA_023419055.1 Pseudomonadota bacterium
GACCAGGAAGGCGCCGCCCACGAGCGCTGCCAGGTAGGCGACCACTCCGCTACGAATCGATGGCCCTGCGACAGCCGGCAGCGATGCGGCGAACGCGAGGACGAGCGACGCGACCGCCAGGGTAGCAAACAGTCCCATCTCGAACTCGGCACGCTATACCCTGGCGTGCCAAGCTCGGCACGCAAAAAGCCTCGAGAATGGGCGGTGTCTCGGCTTGGGAGAGCGTTACTCCCGTATTGGCCACGTGGCCGCACCTCGATTGGAATCGTGCCGAATTGCGACACGAGCTTGGACGGCGCGTCACCTTCGAGAGTCGCTGTCGAAGTCCGAGCGCAGGAGCGATCCGACAATGGTTCATTCCATAGGGTTGGGATCGCGCTTCGAGCCGGGGGCTCGGTGTTTGACGCGTCCAGTAGGAAACGCTAGATGCGCTGAGCGTCCGTACTCGGGTTTTCGGTGGAGCGAGCACCGCGCTCGGGTCGGAGCCGTCGTGAAAGAAGAGCGACGTTGACCTCGAGCCCCCCCTTACTTCGCGACCGGTTACACCGTGAGTATCGCCCTTCGTCACATGGTCGGCTTACCTGAACGCCTCAGCGCGGCATGGCACAAAACCTGGGAGGGGACTCGGGAGGACAGGGTCTACAAGATCGGCATCGCGCTTTCGCTCCTGCTCGGGCTCATCCTGCGCGTCTCGGGGCAGTATTTCGATCAGAGCTCGATGTGGTTCGACGAGGGCGCGTGGGCGAACCGCCTGGTCGAGCGCTCGATCCTGAACATGCCGATCCGCCCGATAGCCTTCATGTGGCTGTCGAAGCAGTTCATCACGATCTTCGACACCAGCGAGTTCTGGTACAGGTTCCTGCCGAACACCGCGTCGATCGTGGCGCTCGGCTTCATGCCGTACATCGCGTCGCAGCTCTTCCAGAGCCGGGTGTCTCGGTTCGTGCTGGTGCTCCTCTGGGCCATCCAGCCGGCGCTGATCGACTACGCGAAAGAGTTCAAACCCTACTCTTTCGAGGTGATGATGCACCTCGTGCCGCTGCTCTTGTACCTGCGGTACAAGCAGACCGGCCGCGTCGGCTTCTTCTGGGCCATGATCGGCTCGCTGCCCTTCCTGTTCCTCTTTACCTATAACCTCGCCTTCACTTACCCCGGGATCCTCCTCTACGGTCTCTGGGAGGGGTACCGGCTGCGCAAGTTCAAGGGGGCTCTGGTCGCCGTGGTCAGCGGCGCGGCCTGCCTCGCGCTGATCGCCTTCATCTACGCGCTGACGCTGTACAAGGCGTCGACTTCGAAGAACGAGGCGTACTGGGGTCGGAAGTACGACGTCTTCTACACGAAGGTCCAGGAGGACGAGGGGCACACGCGCACTGAGTGGATGGCGCGCAAGTACAACGACATGGCCGCGCTACCGGGCCTACGGCGCGAGGTCTGGCACCCGCCGGCTGCGATCGCTCCGAGCGTCATTCAGAAACAAATCCAGGTGGATCGGCTGATGTGGCTCGGGCTCCACCTCGCCGGGATGGCCTACCTGCTCCTCAAGCGCCGGGAGCTGTTCGTGCTCCTGGTGGTGCCGTTCTTGATCTTGATCGCGCTCAACATCGCCGGAAGGTGGCCGATAGGTGCGTTCAGGACGAACGTATTCTTGTGCGCCTACATGTTGCCGCTCGCGATGTTCGGGTTCGACTGGATCGCCCAGCGATCCCGGCGCAACGCCGCCGTGATGGGCGCGGTGGTCAGCCTCGTCACGCTCGTGCCCGCGTTCGCCTACGGCTTCGACATTCAAGAGAAGAAGAAGTTTTGGGGCGCGCGGAACCACGAAGCCCGCGACATGATCCTCGAGCTCAAGGCGCACCGCGACGAGCATCTCCGCGCCGATCCGAAGCGCGCCCCCGAGTGGATGCTCTTCGACTGCCACACCTCGTACTCGCACCGGTACTACATGACCGTGCACCCCGAGTACAAAGCGAAGTACGCGGATTACTTCCAGAAGAACTTCGTCCAGGCGAAGGGCTGCAGCGTGAGCTGGTTCAATAGGACGCTCAGGGCGCGCCTCAAGAAGCCGGGCCCGCCGTTCTGGGTCATCGTCTCGAAGCCCAAGATCCTCGATCCGACCAGGGCGCTGCTGCACAAGCGCTCGCGCGTACTGTTCGAGAAACACTACCGCAGAGACCACTTCATGTTCCTGGTCGAACCGCTGAAGGGCGCGAATGAACGCCGAAGCGAGAAGGCGGCCTCGCCGACCTCGCCGCGCGGGCAGGCTCCCGAGGTGGAGGACGACGCCACGGACGACGCGGCGGAGGAAAAGGCGGCAGCCCCGGCCGGATCTGGCGTGAAGAAGACTGCGCCCGCGCCGGCAGCTCCGGCAGACCCCGACGACGAGGAAGACGACGACTGATCGCCGATGACGCGAGTAGCTGACCGGAGCGCCGCGCCATCGCTCGACCGCTTGCGGATCGGCCTGCGCGTGGTGCTCGGAGGCGCGTCGCTCGTCTTCGTCGCCTACGCGCTCTTCGGCCTGGTCGAGCGCTGGGACGCGAGCCAAATAGCCCTCTCGTGGGGCTTGCTGCTGCTCTCCGTGGTGCCGCTCGCGCTCGGCGTCGTCTTGCTCGCGCTCTCTTGGAAATGGCTGCTCGAGGGCATGACCTCGCGCTCGATCCCGACCGGCGCCGCCGTGGCGTTGCACTTCGAGTCTCAGCTCGCCCGCTACACCCCGGGTAAGGTCGGCGTCCCGCTGGTGCGCATCGCGGGAGCTCCACAGCTCGGCGTCGCAGCCGGGCCGATCGGCTCGTCGGTGGTGATCGAGCTCCTTCCCTACTTGTCGGTCGGCGCGGGCACCGGCCTGTTCTGCCTCTGGCTCGCGAGCAGTCATCTAGACGGTGCACTCGCCGCCATCGGGCGCTGGGGAGTGTGGGGACTCGGCGCGTTCACCGCGGTGACGCTCGTGCTCCTCCTGCTCGATCGACGGCGCTACCCGGCCGCGGTCCTCAAGCTCTTGCGACTCGAGGGTGAAGGTCCGCTCGTCCCGCCGCGCGTGCCCCTGGCGCACGCGGGCTATTGGCTCACCTGGGCGCTCCACGGCTACCTGACGAGCCTGGCCGTGGGAGCGACCTCCGACGCGGCCTTCGCCAGCGCCGGCATCTACGTGATCGCGCCGGTCGCGGGCTTTCTCGCGCTCATCACGCCGGCGGGCGTGGGAGTACGCGAGGCGGTCGCGTCGGTGGCTCTCGCGCCCGTGATCGGGGCGGCTCCCGCGGTGGCGGCGGCAATTCTCTCTCGTTTCACGTCGCTCGTCGTGGACGTGGTCGCTTGGGCCATCGGGCGGGCGGTGTCGCGCCGTTCGCAGCGGCCATCGCGCTGAACCGCGCGAAACTGCTCGCCGCGGGCGCCTTGCTGCTGGCGTCGAACGGTGCTTCACCCGATCGCCGTGCTGGGCGTCGCTGCTTCACGACTGCTTCGCTTCTCGCAGCGGCGGTTCGGGGAGCTCTTCGCGCGCGCGAAGGCGCTCGCTCAGCGCGTCGATCGAGGCCAGCTGCTCGCCGTGCTCGCGGCCGTAGCGGCGCTCGAAGTGGTGTTCGGGCCTTCGCTCTGGGCGCACCTGACCCGCGCCGCAAACCCTGACATCGTCAACGACGACGCGCGCCAACAGATCTATCCCTTCTTCCGCTACGAAGACTTCGCGCTCTTCCCGAACGACTTCATCGGCGACTACTACCTCGCGTGCCTGCCGGTAGGGTTCCGAGCGCTCTACACCGTGGGCGCGTGGGCCTTCGGCGCCGCGCCTCTCAGCAAGGTGGTCCCTTACGCGCTCCTCGCGATCACGCTCGTCGCGACGGTGCTCGCGGCCAGGCGCATCGCGGGCTTCGGCGGCGGCTTGATTGCGGCAGGGTTGATCCTGAGCAGCGGTTTGTTTCTCGCGCGAATGAGCGGAGGGCTCCCGCGCGCGTTCGGGTTCCCGATCGTGGCGCTGACGCTGCTCGCGCTGATCGAGGGGCGCCCGCGCCTCCACGCCGCCTGCGTGATCGCCGGAGCCGCCTTCTACCCGGCCGCGGCAGTGCCGGCCGGGCTCTCCCTGACCCTGCTCTTCTTCTTCGTGCCGGCGGTCGATCGCGGCGCCGCTCAGGGCTGGTCTCGCGCGCGCCGCTGCAAGTTCCTCGCGGGGACCGCGCTCGCCGCCGCGCTCCTCGTGGCCCCTACCTTCATCGCGTCACGCAGCTACGGACCGGTGATCAGAGCAGGTGACACGCGCGCGTTTCCCGAGTCCGGCCCCGGCGGGCGCTACGGACCGGACGATCGGGCGCCATTTTCCGGGTTTTTCAGGACGGTTCCCGAAGTCTTGGAAGCGACGCTCGTCGGCGCGGGAGAGCCTCTCCTGCCGCCGCTTCGTCGCTGGCTCGACGCCGATGAGCAGAACGGCGCGAGCAAGAACGAACGCTACGGGACCTTGCTCGAAGGGCTGCTCGTGCTGGTGCTCTCGGGCTGGGCAGCCATCGTGCAGCGCTCGCCGGGCGGACGGCGCCTGCTCTGCCTGCCGTTCGCCGCGCTGATCGGCTACACGGTCGCGCGCGCCGCCGCACCGCACCTCTACTTGCCGCAACGCTACGTGCTGCTGCCGGTCCCGCTGACGGCGATCGTGCTCCTGGCGACTGCAGGAGCGGGGTACGTGCCAAGGCGAGCAGGGGAACGTCGCCCGTACTTGCCGCCGCTCGCGGCCGCCTTGCTCGGCGTGACGGCGCTGCTAGCGCTCGGCGGCCGCGGCTCTCCGAAGGCGGGGTTACAGGTCGAGCTCCGACCAAACGAAGGCATCTACGCGTTTGCTCGCTCCCAGCCCGAGTCGTCGCTCTTTGCCGGCTTTCCCGCCGGGGTCGCCAACAACATCCCGTACGCTTCGCGCCGGCCCGTGTTGGTCTCGTCCGAGACCCACCAGGCGTTCCACGCGGGCTACGTGCTCGAGATGCGACGGCGCACCACCGCCGTCGTACGCGCGCTCTACGCGGAGGATCTGGCCCCGCTGCTCGCGCTGCGGCGACAGTGGGGGGTCACTCATTTCTACTATCGTCGCTCGCAGTCGAGAGGAAAGGCGCTCGACTACTTTCGACCTTTCGACGAGATCCTCCGGAGCGCCGCCGCCCGCGCGTCGGGCAAGCCCCGCGTCGTCGAGTCGTTGCAGGCGGCTCGTGTCTTCGAGCAAGGCGACCTGGTCGTGCTCGATCTCCGAAAGGTGCCTTGACCTGGACGGAACGGTCTAGCGCCCTCGACGCAAGTAGACCGCGTATTTCTTGAATCGCTCCGCGAGCTCGAACTCGCGGTCGAGCGATCCTTGCCCCAGCGTGGAGCGG
>JAEZYO010000653.1 GCA_023419055.1 Pseudomonadota bacterium
CAGCGGTGCTCTCCGAATCATCGGGATTCGAATCGAGCCCCTCTGCGCTGCAGCCGACGAGCAGACTGCAGCCGAGGGCAAAGGCGAGGCTGTACACACGATGTCCTGATCCCATCTGAGTCATGAATTCGCTCCGGCACTGAGGTTCTGCAACTTTCCACCCCGCCCCCGTCACCGCACCCGTCGGCAACTTACGCGATGCGCTCCGACGAGCTCAAGACTCAAACGGCATAGTTGGAATACAAACTTTGTTCTCGCTCACGAACTTTCCTTCGAATGCGGAGCTCTGTCGTGCCGTGTGCGACGCGCGAGCACCGATCGTTCTAATGATTCGCGTGTTCTTCTCCGTCGCACGCGAGGCGAAGCTCGCAGCGTTGCACTCGATCACCGAGCCGAGCGTCGCGCTCGAGCATCGGGCGGCAAGCCGGCGACTCGCGACGAACTTGTTACTCTCTCGTGCGCCCAGGCTCGGACCATCAATGCGACCGAGAGCCAGATCTCGAAACAGGACGACATCACATGAAAATCGGCATCATCGGCGCTGGGCCCATGGGAACCACCCTCGCGCGTCACCTCGTGCGGCTCCGCCACGACGTCACTATCGCGAACGCGCGGGGACCCGAGAGCCTCTCGGCGCTGGCGCGTGAGGTCGGCGTGACGCCGGTTTCCTTGAACGAAGCGGTCAAGGAGCGCGAAGTCGTCATCCTGGCGATCCCGACGAGGGCCGTGCCCGAGCTGCCGCGTGCGCTGTTCACGGACCTACCCACGAACGTCGTCGTGGTCGACATCACCAACTACCACCCGGAGCTTCGTGACGGCCGCATCGACGCGATAGAACGGGGCCTGCTCGACAGCCAATGGGTCGCGCACGAGATCGGTCATCCCGTGATCAAGGCCTTCAACAGCATCCTCGCGGAGAGCCTCCTCGAGAAAGGCGCGCCGAGAGGAACCGATGGGCGCATCGCTCTCCCAGTCGCCGGCGACCCGCCCGACGCCAAAGCCAAAGTCGTGAGGCTGATAGACGACATCGGCTTCGACCCCGTCGACGCAGGCGGTCTCGAGGAGTCCTTTCGACAGAGCACCGGAGCGCCCGCTTACTGCAAGGATCTCGACGAAAGCAGCCTACGCCGCGCGCTCGCCGAAGCCGACCGCCGGCGCGTGGCGGAGTATCGCGCCGCGCGAGAAGCCGAGCTCAGGCGTGTCCTCGCGTCACGCTCCACCTCTCGATAGGCCGCCTCCGCGCGGTCACGAACGCACGAACCGGCTCCCTTACTCCGCGCAGCGGATCTCGGCGATACCTCGCGTGTGAGATCGGTCGGCTGCGGTCGAGGAGAAGTCGAGAAACAGCGTGCCGGCGTGTACGCGAGAAGGTCGCGAAAAGGACGCTATCAGGCGCCTTCGCGTCTACGCCTCGAACGCCAGTTCGTCCGACAGGAACTCGAGCACGACGCCGAGAGAGAAGTGTGACGCCAGGGCCTCGAGGAACTTCGGGAAGTCGACCGGGGCGCCGTGATCGGCCGTATCGGAGATGGTTCGAACCACGCCGAACGGGATCTTCGATTCGACGCACACCTGCGCCACGGCCGCCCCCTCCATTTCGACACACAGCGCGGACGGAAGGGCCGCCTTGAGCTCACTCGACACGCGCGCGTCGGCGACGAAGCGATCGCCGCTCGCAATCAAGCCTTCATGCACCGCGGGACGGGTCAGTCCGAAGGCGCGGAGGTTCACGGCGAGGCCGTCCAGCCCTCGCTCGACGAAGCGACCGACGGCGCGAACCAGTGCGCGCTGGATCGCCACGTTCGCCTCGATGTACCGGATACCGGACAAGGGGATCTCGAATTGCTCGAACAGCGGCCGTGCATCGAGATCGTGCTGAACGAGCGTCTTCGCGACGACGACGTCGCCGACCCGACAGGCGGGATCGAGCCCACCGGCGACCCCCGTGAAGACCACGGCGTCGATCGGGAATCGTGTGATCGCGGCAGATACGGTCGCCGCGGCCGCCACCTTGCCCCAACGCGAGAACGCGACCAGGACCTCCCTTCCACGGAGCCTGCCCCACAAGAAGCGTCGCCCGACGAGGTCGACCTCGTGACACGCTTCCAATGAGGAGGCGATCAACTGAACTTCTTGCGGCATGGCGCCGAGGATGGCGATCATCGCGCCTGCCTATACGAGGAACTCGTTCGAGCCGCAGCAGGCCTGGGATTCGGCGTGCCAAGCCGTGGGAACTTCTCGAGTCATTTCAATGGATTACAAAAAGATCTCCACCCGCGTCGATTGGTCTACGCGTCGATCGTTGTCCAGGTGAACCGAGGCGGCAGACGCCGCTCTCCTTCACCCACGTCAGGAGCAATCCCATGCGTTTCATGCTGATGCACAAGAACGACCCGAACACCGAGGCCGGGAACCCGCCGCCCCTGGAGCTCGTCCACCAGATGGGAGAGTTCGTCGGAGAATACGCGAGAAGCGGTCGGCTCATCGACGGCGCCGGTCTGGGCGCGAGCAAGACTCGCACGCGCTTAACGTTCCGCAACGGACGTTCCACGGTCAAGACGGGGCCGTACACCGGAGAGCACGAGCTACCGGCGGCGATGTTGCTGCTCAAGGTGCGCACTCGCGAAGAAGCGATCGGTTGGGCCGAGCGCTACGGCAAGATCCTCGGCGACGGCGAGATCGAGCTCGGCAAGGTCAACGAACCCTGGGACATCGGCCTGATGCCCGCCCCGGAGAATCCGCCCTTGCAGATGCTGCTCATCGAGAAGGCAGACCCGGCGAGCGAGAGTGGCGCGCGCAGCCCGCAGCAGAAAGCCGCGCTCTCGCGCCTGAAAACCGAGATGAGCAAGGCCGGCGTGCTCGTTCGCACGCACGCGCTCGCGCCGAGCAGCAAGGGTAAGCGGCTCTTGTTCAAGGACAACGAGCTCCGGGTGCTCGACGGTCCGTTCCTCGAGTCGAAGGAGCTCGTCGGCGGCTTCGCGGTGCTCGAGCTCTCGGGCATCGAGGAGGCGCTTCAGACCTGCAAGGCCTACGCGAAGATCCTGGGTGGCACGCTGGAGATCGACCTTCGGCTCCTCGACGAAGACGAGCAGGTCGACGGCGCAGAGTAGAGTGAGCTTCAAGAGCTGGCTGGGCAGCTGGCGCGAAAGGCGACCCGGTCGACCCGTGGTCCCGTCACGCTGGCAGCCCGGCACTGCTCCTCGATCCAGCTGATGACCTCGCACGTCATTCGCACTCCGCGATTGTGGTCGGGACGGCTGGACGAGACCCCACTCGTGTGGACCGCGAGGAGAAGGCGGATTTCGCCGTTACCGAGCAGCCAGAGTGGGCTGCCACTGTGACCGCGGCTGGTGTCGAGTTGGTAGATCACGTGGGTCGGTGAAATGCCGGTGACGGCGATGTGCCCCGAGTGGCGCCACATCGTCCCCAGCGACCAACCGAGGGGCGGAGTGCTGCCGCCGGGGTAGCCGGCGTTGGTGAGCAAGGTCGCCGTATTGGCGGCGCTGCGCGGCTGCAGCATCATGAACTCGCTGGGTCGCGTAAACGCCGCGGGCGTGAGAGCGAGAGCGACGTCGAGAGTCGGATGGAAACGGAACCGTGCTCTCGAAACCGTTTGCACGCGGGGATTGGCGGGGCGCCGCTCCGCTTCCGTTCCCGCCGACAGGTCCGCGCCCGGCGTCACCGTGACCTCTGGCTTGTTTCGGAGCACGTGCCCTGCCGTGAGCACGACCTGCGGTGCGATCAACGTACCCGTAGCGATGCCACCCGTCGGGGTTCGTATCATGCAGATCGTGTTGAAGGGAAAGAGCCGGGTCGACGGGTGTGCGCTCGCGCTCTGAACCTGAACGCGATCGTCGCTGCCTATCGGCGTCTCGACGTAGTCTTCGAACAGTTCCGAAAAGTCTTCTGCCGTCCAAGCATCCATCCAACGATGAGCCACGCCATTTCCTCCGTTGTCGTTCGTCCTTGCCTCCAACGCTCGCTCAAGGAGTGGCCGGGCAGGTGCGGCGAAAGGCTACCCGGTCGACCCGCGGCCCGGTGACCCCCGCTGCCCGGCACTCATTTTCGATCCAGGTGATGACCGCGCACGTGATTCGCACCCCGCAGTTGCGGTTGGGCTGACATCCGGCGACTCCGTTGGTGTGCACGGCGAGCAACAACCGGATCCCGTCGTTACCGAGCAGCCAGAGCGGGCTGCCGCTGTGTCCCGGGCTCGTGTCGATGGGATAGAAGAGTCGCGTCGGCGTCACGCCGGCGATAGGCACCTGATCCGTGTGCCGCCACATGGTTCCCGACGACCACCCGGGAGGTAGACCGGTGGTGCCACCGGGATAGCCCGCGTTCGAGAGCAACGTCGCGGTGTTGGCGTCCCCTCGCGGCTGAAGCATCATGAACTCGTTCGGCCGGGTGAACGGGGCGGGCATCAGCGCGAGCGCGATGTCGAGGGTCGGGTGGAAACGGAACCGCGAGCTCGGCACGGTCTGAGTGCGCGGGGTGGCGGGCCGCCGCTCGGCGTCGGTACCCGCCGACATGTCAGCCCCCGGAGTGATCGTGACCGATGATTCCCCCGTGAGCACGTGGCCGGCCGTGAGCACGACCTGCGGAGCGATCAGGGTACCCGAACCGAGATCGGTGCTCGGCGGCCTCCGCACGAGGCAGATCGTATTGAAGGGGAACAGTCGCGTGGACGGGCGCGTCGCCACGCTGCGGACCTGGACGCGGTCGTCGTTGGCGATCGGTGTCTCGCCGTAGTCTTCCATGACTTCCGGAGACGAGCGCCCGAGCGCACCGCCGAAGGGCTGCAGCCCCACCAATGATCGGTCTCCTCGCAGCGCGCGCTCGAAGTCGTGCGCCGCCGCGATGTCTCTCGAACTTAGCTGATCCATCCATCGATTCGTCATGATTGTCTCCTCCCGAGTCCTGATTCGGCGCGCGGCTCAACGGCGCGGCTCAACGGCGCGACCCCACGCGGTAGTCCCAGTGCCACTCTTCCGTGGCGAGCGGATAGAACGAATAGCGCTCGGCGTTCGGCACGAGCCAGCGGTGGAGCCAGGTGCGACGCCAGCCGGCGCGCTGCGAAGTATTCGGACCGAACACCACGCCGCCTTCCGTCGTCGTGAAATCGACGGCGCGCCCGTCGCTGTGGTTGCTGAAGCCCGGCGCTGCCTTCCTTCCCGAAATGTAGCGGGCGAGGTATTGGACCGCCGCGTCGCCGTGGGCCCCACCGACGAGCTGTTCCCGGTGGGCCCGGGTCTCGCGATAGTACTTCGGGAACAGCTGGTGCCAGATGCGACCGTCGTACGCAGGGTCGCGATAGCTCGAGACGATCCCGATCTGAGTGACGCGCGCAGCGTCGGCGTCGCTCCCGCCGCGCTGCGCTTCCGCGAGGGCAGCCCGGGCAGCGCTGAGCAAGGCGCGGCATTGCTGTGCCGCCTCGCTCCGGAGGCGGTGTCCACCTTCCACGACCGCGAGCTCGCCCTCCGGCACGGGCGCGTAGCGCGTCCTGCCGCCGGCGATGGCGTTCCGGATCTGGCGATCGAGCACTGCCTGCTTGAACTGCTCCTCGTCGAGCTCCTCCGACCAGACCGCCTCCATCGACCATCCCTCGCTCGGCGCCGAGGCCCGAGCAGCGGCGAGCGCGCGAGCGGCGTGACGGCGCCGCTCCTGGAAGACGTCGATCACCGCCTGATCGGTGCGCGGGCGCTTTCGGCGTGGCTGGGTGGCCGTCAAGAGCGCGCCGGGGACCTCGAAATTGTACACGACCTCGTCGCTCGCCGCGTCGACGCTCACGCTCGCGTTGCGCAAGACGCGGTCGACTCCGCGATACCTCGCGCCGAGCTCGGAGACGAGATAATCGACCTGCGCGTCCATATCGAACAAGATCGCCGCGCCCAACGTCCGGCTCTGGTAGCTGTGCCGGAACAGGCCCGCCCGGCGCTCGCTCGACGTCCACTGAGCGAGGCCCACGCCCGGGAGTCGCGGTCCCTCCTGCCGGGTCCGGTTGCGGTTCATGATCTGCTCGGCGGTAAAGTCCGTCATCACTCCCGCGAAGTTGCGCGCTCGCATCGGCGTCGCCGTGCGGCTCCCCTCGACGCGATTCGGCAAGACTCCCGACTCTGCGTAGAGATTGCCGACGATCCCCGCCGCTCCGTTCAACGGATAGCCGTAGCGCGAGACCAGGCAATTGACGACGTAGCGCATGCGCTCGGCCTCTGACGTGGCCGTCCAATCACGCGGCGATGCCGTGGGTTCGTTCTCCCGGACCTGAGGCGCGGCGGGCGGGGTCGCGCTCGGGGTAGCTCCGGGAGCCGCAGCCGAGGTTCGCGCTCCCCTGGCGCTAGGGACGCGCCCGTTGTCCAGCAACCAGAGTAGGAGCGGCGTCGGGTCGAGCA
>JAEZYO010000821.1 GCA_023419055.1 Pseudomonadota bacterium
CCCGCAGAGAGCACGTTTCGCGGACTCGAGAACGTTGGCCCGAGCCGCCCCGCTCTCGAAGGTCCCGGCGTCGTGCTCGCCCAGGCGAGCGGCGATCTCACTCTCGACGACGACGGTGAGATCGCGGCTCCAGAAGCTCGGTTCGACGAGCGCGCTGGCGCGTGCCAGGAGCTCGTCGGCGTCCTCACCGCTCCCCAAGTCCGTCCGGATGCGCCCGATCAGGTAGGCCGCGCGCGCCGACATCGGGCTCTTCGTCGACTGGAGCTCGCTTCGGTTCAGCACATTCACGTTCGAGGAGCCTCGCGTGGCTTCGAGGGACGCCGCCTTGCGCATGACTTGATCGAGATCGGGGCCCGGAACGCCTTCGAGCCCGAGCGCCTTCTTCGTCGCGCCCCTGGGCGCCACGCGAAAGTCAAAGCGTGGACGAAGCGGCCATCGCCCTTTGCCAGCGAGCGTCCATCTCGGCCGCCTTCGCTTCGGCCCGGCTCAACATCTGCTCGATCTCCGGCTTCTTCCAAGAATCGAGCGTCACCTTCACCCAGAGCCACGCGACGAGCCCGAACCCGGCGAGGACCGGTAGCCCCACCACGACTCCTACCATCACGAGGACCGCCACCTTGCTCTTGTTCACCCGTCCTGCTCCCTTCCACCCGATGCGCGAACGCATCGTTGGACCAGGATATCCGCCCTCAGAGGACGAGTCGAGGCTCCCCCCGCGCTTGATTCAAGACGGCGCGTTCGCGATGGCCTTCTCGCTCTTCTCACCCTGGTGCGGCGCGTTCGGGATCTGGGACATCGCGTACTCCGCGAGCGCGGTGATGGTCAGGCTCGGGTTCACGCCCAGGTTGGCCGGAATTGCCGAGCCGTCGATCACGTACAGGCCCTCGTAGCCGAAGACGCGGCACTGCTCGTCGATCACGCCGTTTTCAGCCGAGCTTCCCATCGGGCAACCGCCCAGGATGTGCGCCGTGGTGGGGACGTTGGCGATGATCTCGAGGTTGCTGCTCTGGGCGATCCCGCCCGTATGCGCCGCCATGCGCCGCGCGACGTCGTGCGCGATCGGAAAGTAGACCGGGATGGGGTCGCTCGTGGCGCGCTCGGAGCGGATGCCGCGCTTGAATGGCCAGAGCGGGAGCCTGCCCCACCGCAGGCGCAGGTAGTTGTCGATGGGCTGCATCACGAGCAAGAGCGCGGTGCGCTCGGCCCAGCCGGCGGTGCTCAGGTTCTTGAGCCAGGCGAGCGGGTGGCGGAGCAGGTGTCCGAGCCAGCGTGCCCGCCTACGCCACGGACCTCCGTCGCCGTCGGTGAGCGCGGTGCTCAGCAAGCCGAAGAAGTCCGAGCCCGGGCTATAGCGAACGACTTCGATGTGAGTGTTGGCGTCGATGTCGACCCCGCCGGCGATGGCGATGCCCCTGCCGCCGAGCTCCGGGCCGTTCTTGCGCGCTCTCACCCCGAGGAGTGTCTCGCTGTTGGTGCGCACCCTGTCTCCGAGGCGGTCGGAGAGCGCAGGCAAGCTCCCCTTCGTCTTGCAGTGCATCAGGAGCGGGACCGTCCCGAGCACTCCCGCGGACAGCACCACCTTCTTCGCCCGCAACCGGCGCCGCCGCGGCACGACGCCGGTGGTCTGCCGGAGCGTGAGCTCGTAGCCGCCACCCGGCAAGGGCTCGATCGAGGTCACGCGTTGCTCGGCAATCACCTCGGCCCCGCGCTTCTCCGCGAGGTAGAGGTAGTTCTTGTCGAGCGTGTTCTTCGCGTTGTAGCGGCACCCGACCATGCAACCTCCGCAGCGGACGCAGCCCGCGCGTTCGGGGCCCTCGCCACCGAAGTAAGGGTCAGGCACCGTCTTTCCGGGCTCACCGAAGAAGACGGCGACAGAGGCTTTGCGGAAATGCTCGCCGCGACCCATCTCCGTCGCGGCCGCGAGCAGAGCGCGATCGCCCTCGTAAATCTCGGGCGCTTCCACGACCCCGAGCATCCGCTTCGCCGTCTCGTAGTGCGGGGCGAGCCGCGCCTTCCAGCCCTTGCCGGCCCAGCCCGCGCTCTCGAAGGCGATGTCGGACGGGACGAGGAGCGTGTTGGCGTAGACCAAGCTTCCGCCTCCGACGCCCGCGCCGTGCAACACGAAGACGTCACGGAGCAGCGTCATCTGCAGGATGCCGTAGCAGCCGACCTCGGGGCGCCAGAACGAGCGCCGGAGGTCCCAATTGGTGCGCGCGAAATCGGCGGCGCGGTAGCGCTTGCCCATCTCAACCACGGCGACGCGGTAGCCCTTCTCGGACAGGCGCAGCGCGGAAACAGAGCCGCCGAAGCCGGAGCCGACCACGATGACGTCGTAGTCGAACTGGGTCGATGTCGCAGGTGCTCCCTCGGCAGGCACCTCTTCACTTTAGGTCCACGCGGACAACCAGGCCAGCGCTCGTGCGGGCGTGGTGGAATCGCGGGCGGGAGGGCTGCATTTCCCTCCGACGAAGGGCCGAGCAGCGCGCCGTCTCTCGCCGTGATCCGAAGCTCGAGGCAGCGGCGCGAGCCCTCCGCGGGCGCCGTACGCCGCTCAGAGCCGGATGCCGGGAGCCGGGAAGGAGGAGCACATCTCCTTCACCTCGGCGGCGATGCGCTCGAGCTTGGCCTCGTCGCCGATGTTCGTCACCACGTCGGACATCCAGCCCGCGAGGCGGAGCATCTCGTCCTTGCCCATGTTGCGCGAGGTGATGGCCGGCGTTCCGATGCGGATCCCCGACGGATCGAAGGGTTTTCGCGGATCGAACGGGACCGAGTTGTAGTTGCAGACGATGCCCGCGCGATCGAGCGCCTTGGCGGCGACTTTTCCGGGCACGTTCTTGTTGGTGAGGTCGATCAAGATCAGGTGATTGTCGGTGCCTCCGGTGACGAGCGTGAAGCCCTTCCCGAGCAGCCCTTCGGCGAGCACCTTGGCGTTCGAGACCACGTTCGCCGCGTACTGCTTGAACTCCGGCTGCGCCGCCTCACGAGCCGCGACCGCGATGGCCGCGGTGGTGTGGTTGTGCGGTCCGCCTTGCAAGCCGGGGAACACGGCTCGATCGATGTCCTTCGCGAACTCTTGCTTGCACATGACCACACCGCCACGCGGGCCGCGCAGCGTCTTGTGAGTGGTCGAGGTCACGACGTCGGCGAGTCCGACCGGCGAGGGGTGCGCTCCTCCGACCACGAGCCCCGAGATGTGCGAAATGTCGGCGCACAGTTTTGCGCCGACGAGGTCGGCGATCTCGCGGAATTTCGCGAAGTCGAGCTGCCGCGGGTACGCCGTGGTGCCACACCAGAGGATCTTCGGCTTGTGCTCGAGCGCGAGCTTTTTCACCTCGTCGAAGTCGATGCGGTTATCCCCCCGCGTGACGCCATAACCGACACTCTTGAAGTACTTGCCGGTGATGCTGACGTTCCATCCGTGTGTCAGATGCCCGCCCGCCGGCAAACCGAGGCCCATCACCGGGTCGTGCGGTTGGCAGAACGCGAGGTACACCGCGAGGTTGGCCGGGCTGCCGCTGTACGGCTGCACGTTGACGTGGTCGACGCCGAACAGAGCCTTGAGGCGCGAGACGGCGAGCTCTTCGATCTGGTCGATGAGCTGCTGCCCTTCGTAGTAACGCTTGCCGGCGTAGCCTTCGGAGTACTTGTTCGTCAGGACCGAACCCGTGGCTTCGAGCACGGCGCGCGATACATAGTTTTCGCTCGGTATCAACCGGAGCTTCACGTCCTCCCGGACTTCCTCCTCGCGGATGAGACGCGCGATCTCGGGATCGCGGTCGGCGAGCGGGGGATCGTCGAGCTTGACGGGCTTTGTCATGGCGCGCGAAGGGTAGTCGCGCACCGAGACTTGTGCCAGGGGCTGTTCAACCACGAAAAGTCATTGCAGAATCCAGCCTTGTACCTCTGCTGTAAGGTGCCATGTTCCCGGCTATCGACGGAAACCTGGGCCTGACTAAACTCCGCCCGGTGTCATGGTGAGGCCGAGCTCGATCGGCGATCGTCCGCCGCTGCCGTCTGACCAGACGGTTCAGCGAAGCGCCGACGTGTCGGTTTCCCGACGCGCAGGCGAGCCTGCGGGCGGCCCGGTCCAGGCCCGCGAGCTCTCGTCGCGCGAGGTCGAGTCGATCCACCCCGAGACGACCGACGCGTCCGTGGTGCCCGCCGTAGCAGAGGGGCCGCTGCTCGAGCCGGTCAAGACGGACCCGGAACCTGTCCGAGAGGGTGAGCTCCAGCGGGCGCCCTCGGCAGCAGCGCGGGCTCACGCCGATCACGACCCCGACAGCGTGCCCCCGAGCATCCCGTCGGCAGCCGATGTACAGGAGGCGGCGCGCCCGCTCGGGACGGTTCCCGTCTTGCCGGGGCACGTCATCGCGGACCGCTACGAGGTCCTCGGCGTGCTCGGTGAAGGCGGGATGGGCATCGTGTACCGCTGCCGCGATCAGTCGAGCGGACAGATCGTCGCGCTGAAGCGCGTCATCCCGCCGCCCGACAATCTGCAGCACGAGTACGTGATGTGGTTCTACAAGGAGGCGCGCGCGCTCGCCGCCTTGGACCACCCGAACATCGTGCGCGCGCACGACTTCGGTCGCCTGCGGGACGGCTCTCCGTTCCTCGCGATGGAGCTCGTCTCCGGCGCGTCGCTCCACGACCTCTCTCACACGCGCCTCTCGTTTCCGCTCATCTGGTCGGTGGTCGATCAGATCCTCTCCGCGCTCGCGCACGCTCACGCGCGCGGCATCATTCACGGCGATCTCAAGCCGTCGAACGTGCTGGTCGAGCGCATGGACGACGAGCCGCCGCGCGTCCACGTGCTGGATTTCGGCCTGGCCTGGCTCAGGCTCGACGCGCACGACGAGCGCCTCTCGGGCACCAAAGCCATGGAGTTTGCGCCTCACGCGGGCGCGGGCACGCCGGGCTACATGGCGCCGGAGCAGATCCAGCACGAGATGCATCACGTCTCGGGCGCGACGGATCTCTACGCCCTCGGCTGCGTGCTCTATCGGTTGCTCGGCGGGCGCGCGCCGTTCTCCGGCAACTCGAAGGAGCTGCTCCGCGTTCACGCCTTCGATCAGCCGCCGCCGCTCAAGCTCGCGATCGACGCGCCGAGCGACGTCGTGCCCTTCGTGATGCGCTTGCTCGCGAAGCGCCCGTGGGATCGCTGGGAGTTCGCCGCCGAGTGCCGCGCCGACTGGGCCAAGTGGCGCCCGCGCGTCGACTCGAGCGCCTGGAACTTCCCTACCCTGCCGCGCGCGACGCTCGGCGTGGGACCCGAGACCAAGCCCACGGGGCCGCGCCAGCCGCACCCCGATCTCGCGCTCGCGCCCGAGCCGGCGCCCGGCTTGCTCAGCATCCGGCCGAGCCCGCTCGTCGGTCGTGAAGACGTGCGCGCCACGCTGCGCGAGGTCTGCAACGACGTCATCGACGGCGTCGGCTCGCCCCACCGGCTCGTCATGTTGGTCGGCCCCGCCGGCGCCGGTAAGAGCCGCATCGCGGAGTGGTTGTGCGAAGCCGTGCACGAAGAGGGCAGCATGGTGCCGGTGCGCGCGCGCTATCGCCCGGTTCGTAGCGCGCTCGACGGCATGCTGGGCGGCGTCGTCAGCTACTACAACTTCGAGCGCATCGATCGCTACACGATCGAGCGCTCGCTGCTCGATCGCTGGAAGGTGCGCCGCGACGACAAGAACGGCCGCGCCTGGGTCGCGGGCGCCGCGGAGTGGATGCGCCCGCTGCCCGCTGACCAGCCCGTGGGGCCGAGCGGTATCCGCTTCACGCTCGATACGCTCGAGACCCGCCGTATGGTCATCCGCTACACGTTGCGGCGGATCTCGGGGGGCAGGCCGCTGCTCTTCTGGCTCGACGATCTGCACAACGCTGGCCCCGCCACCATCGAGGGTCTGCTCCGCATCGTCACCGACGAGCCCGATCAACGCATCGTGATGCTCGTGACGGCGCGCTCCGAAGAGGTCGCGCTCGGGACGCCGGCCGCCGAACGCTTGCGCCAGCTGCGCGAGACCATGAACGGCACGGTGATCGACGTGCAGCCGCTCTCTCCCGAGCGCACGCAGGATCTGATTCGCTCCGCGCTTCCGCTCGACGACGCCGCCGTGCTCGAGGCCGCGCGCCGCAGCCGCGGCAACCCGCTGTTCGCGCTGCAGCAGCTCCACGCCTGGGCGCTCGCGGGCAACATGGAGTTCAAGAGCGGGACGTACCGCGTGCCCTCCGAGGTGCTCGCGATGCGTCCGCAGACGACGGCGGAGCTCTGGGACAGCCGCATCGCGGCCATGCCGGAGGCGCACCGTCCCACGGCTTTCGCCGCCGCGACGCTCGGCGCGGACGTCCGGCGCAACGTGCTGCACGCGCTCCTCACGTCGCTCGGTCAACCCGCGGATCTCGCGATGATGAGCCTGCAGAACGCCGAGATCCTGATCCCGCGCGGGCCGGGCCGCTACAGCTGGCCTCACGAGCTCCTGCAGGAGCACCTCGCCACGAGGCTCAAGGATCGCTCGGACCGAGACAAGATTTACCGGGCCTCCGCGGCCGCGCTCACCATCCACCCGCTCGCGAACACGCGCCGCGTGGTGCGCCAGCGCGTCCTCAACCTGATCGAGGCCGGCGACGCCGACACCGCGGCGCTGCTTTTGTTCGATTTCCTGCAACAGAGCTGGAACGGCGCGCGCGAGCCGCTCGCGACGCTCGCGGATCTCGAGCTGCTCAAGGGCAAGCTGCGCGGGCGCACGCTCGCGCTCAAGAACCGCTGGCAAGCGGAGGCGCTGCGCCACGTGGGGCGCACCGCCGAGGCGAGCACCTACGCCGAGCTCGCTCGCTCCCGCTTCGAGGAGCTCGGCGACACCGAGAACATCGCGCACTGCCAGCGCTTGCTCGGCCACTTGGCGAGCGAGCAAGGGGCGAGCGCCGAGGGTTTGGCGCTCGTGCGCCGCGCGCTGCTCAAGTTCGAGTCGCTCGGCAACGTGCTCGGCCAGGCGCTGTGTCAGTCGGTCGCGGGCGAGATCGAGTACCTGCTCGGGGACTACGAGCAGGCGCGCGCGACCATCCGCCAGGGTGAGCGCAACTTCGCCGCGCTCGATCAGCCGCTCGGGCGCGGTCAGTGCCTGTTGTTCCTCTCCTGGGTCGAGCACTCGGAGGGCTTGACCGAGCGTTCGCGCAAGCTCGCGCAGGAGGCTCGCGCCGAGTTCGAGCGAGCCGGTTATCGCCTCGGTACGGCGATGGCCGACACCACGCTCGCCCACGTCGAGCACCGCCTGTTGAACTATCACTCGGCGGAGGTCGGCGCGACCGAGGCCATGGCCGTGTTCGAGACGCTGCGCACCCCGCGCGGCCAGGCGCACTGCGATCGCCTGCTCGCGATGATCGGCGTCGACACGCACGACCTCGACATGACCGAGCTCCACGCCGAGCGCGCGAACCGGCTCTACCGCAAGATGGGTGACCCCTGGGGCGTGGTCGAGACCAACCTGCTGCTCGCCCAGCGCGCCCTCGTGCGCCACGACACCGAGCGCGCGAGCTCGCTGCTCTCGGAGTGCTCCAAGATGACCGTCGAAGAGGCGGAGCCGCGCCAGCACTATCTGCTCACCAAAGCTTGGCTCGAAGCGGAGGAGCGCAACCTCGACCGCGCGCTCGAGTCGATC
This sequence comes from Pseudomonadota bacterium, assembly GCA_023419055.1. The sequence continues at coordinate 7,650 of JAEZYO010000821.1, forward strand.
GAGGCGGCGGCGAACGTCTTCAGCCCGCGCACGCGCGCCGGCGATCACACTCCACACCTGCTCTCGCGGCTCGTCACGTACAAGTGGCCGCGCCACGCGCTCGATCGCATCGACGCCTGGCGAGCGGTCCTGAACGATCGCGCGCGCCGCAAGCAGGGGTAGGAGCGCGCGCGGCCTCGCGCGCTCGCGGTGCTCCGTAACGTGACCCACGCCGCGCGGTTCCTCGCGGTGCCTTCTCCGTCGTCACCCGGCGCTCGATTTCAACCAGCTCCGGGCACGTGGATTGCTCGTCCAGCGACCGCGAGCCGAGCCTTCGGCTAGGCGGAGCGGGCTCGACGAGAAGGAGTTTGGAATTCGATGAGGGCAATTACGTGTGTCGTGGCGATAGTCGCCGTGACGAGCGCAGGGTGTGGGAGCGACGACGAGGGTGGTAGCAACGTCCAGGCGGCGAGATCCGATCGTACGGTGAGCCAGACCGACATCGTCTCGGATCAGCGCGGCGCGATGACGAGCGACCCCGGCCTGGTGAACGCATGGGGCCTCGCGTTCAATCCGATCGGCGCGGCTTGGGTCTCTTCCACGGAAGAGGGCACCTCCAACGTTTACGACGCGGAAGGGAACGCCTTGATACCGCCCGTCGCCATCCCCAGCGACGAGGAAGATGACGAGGGCAGCCCGACGGGCCAAGTCTACAACGGCGATGAAGAGGTCTTCGAAGGAGACTCGTTCATCTTCGTGACGGAGGACGGCATCATAGCCGGCTGGCAGCCCAGCGCCGGCGAGGAAGCCGTGCTCAGGGTCGACAACTCCGCGGACGACGCGGTGTACAAGGGTGTGGCGATTGCCACGCCGGACGACGGAGATGCGCGGCTTTACGCGGCGGATTTCCGCAACGCCCGCGTCGACGTCTTCGACGCCACGTACGAACCCGTCACATCGAGCGGCTTCAGCGATCCGGATCTCCCCGCGGGCTACGCGCCGTTCAACATCGAGGCGGTCGACGACCACTTGATCGTCACCTACGCCGAGCAGGACGACGACAAGGAAGACGACGTCAAGGGTAGAGGCAAGGGCTACGTCAACCTGTTCGATCTCGAGGGCAACCTGCAAACTCGATTGATCAGCGAGGGCGAGCTGAACGCGCCCTGGGGCGCCGTCTATTCACCCAGCACGTTCGCAGCCGCTCCGAACAAGCTCTTGATCGGTAACTTCGGTGACGGCAAGATCCACGTCTACGACGTCGATCTCTCCGAGGGCGAGGACGCGGAGGCCGTGTACGAGGGCGCGCTGCGCGATGATTCGGGCGACGACGTCGTGATCGACGGCCTCTGGGCGCTCGAGTTCGGCGTCGCGGCGGGCGGCTTCTCGGTGAGCACGCTGTACTTCACCGCGGGCCCGGACGACGAGGACCACGGTCTCTTCGGGAGCCTCACCTCGGCGTCGAGCAACGGCGGCGGCTCCACCGGGACGTCGGGAGGCTATACGACGGGGGGCTACTAGCGCCTTCGAAGAAGGCGGATCGGAGGTGCTCGTCGCATCGAAACGGCGAGCACCTCCGAACGGTGAAATCAGAAGAGGACCGTCATGCGGAATCGGGTGCTCAGGGCGTTGTTGACGTACGTGCCGTCCTTGAAGTGCTCGGCCTTGTTGCTCGCGTGGGAGACGACGAACTTGAAGTAGAGCTGCTCCCAGAGCGTGTACTGGACCGCGCCGAACAGCAGCCACTGCTCGTTGGTGTCCACCTTGCCGTAGTGCGGGCCGGGGGCGTTATCGATGCGCATGTCCTTCCAGCTGTTCCTGAAGGCACCGAAGCCGAACACGAGGGGCTTGTAGCCGGGGCTCGCGTTCAGGAAGCCACCGTAGGTCTGGACGGTGTTGCTGGCGTTCAGATCGGCCTGGCCGTCCTTGTCGAGCACGTCCTCGAAGCCGCGCGCGAAGCTGCCTCCGAACTCGACGTAGGGATCGAGCACGACCTGCCCGGCGAAGCCATAGCCGTTGCGCGTGCTGCCTTGTTGGTCGCTTCCGGCGTCCTGCGACTTGATGGATCCGAACTCGTAGCCGGCCTTCAGCTTGAGGTACCCGATGTCGAAGATGGCCGCGGGGCGAACGTCGATCTGATAGGGGTTCGAGACGAAGCTGTTGCTACCGGCACCGAAGTGGCCGAGCAGCTCGCCGCGCAGGAACTTGGTCGGGTAAACGTGCGCGGCGTAGGCACCGAGCAGGTTGTCCTGTCGGTCCCAGAAGTAGCTGAGGCCGTAACCGTCCGTGGGCCTCGCCGTGGTGCTCGTCAGAATCAAGGCACCCTGGCGCTCCAGCGTGTTTTGATCGAGCGCCATGCCGTAGTGGTTTGCGATCTCCCAACCTTGGAAGCGACCCACCGTCACGTCGAAGACGTTCCACTTGCCGACGCGGACCCACAGGTCGTCAGTCGTGCCGAGGACGCCCGTCGCGGGGTCGGGCCGCATGCTGCCTGAAACGACGAACTCGGCGTTGCCCTGGGCGAACCAGTCGCCGTTGGCGGTGTAGGTCGGCGTCACGCGCAGCACGCCGCGCGTTTGCGTGGTCCAGCGAGTCTGATCGTTGACGCCCGCGCCCTCGAGCCGTGAGTCGGCGTCGATCTTCGTGAAGCTGAGATCGTTCCAGATCGAGCCGGAGAAGCCGATCCGCAGGCTGTCTTCGCCCTGGATCCTCGGCATGTACGGCCACTGCTGGCCGTGGAAGGTCGACCAGAGCGAGCCGTACTTGATGCCGCGGAGTTGAACGGCGGGGTAGGCGGAGCCGGGCAAGCGTTCGACGCCCACCATCGACACGGTCACTTCTCGAGTGGCGCTCGTTTGTGACGCCGTGTCTTCAGGGGGTGGGGGCGGCTGTTGAGGCTTGTCTTCTGGCTTGACCCCGGGCTCGGGCTTGGTGAGCGCGGGTTCCGGAGCAGCCTCCGACTCGGCCTCCTCCTCCTCGTCTTCTGCGGCCTGATCGGCCGCCCTCTCTGCGGGGTCGTCGCTCGGTGGTGCTGGGGGAGCTGCTTCCTGCGCTTGCACCGGCGAGCTGAGGAGGAAACCGAAAGAAGCAAAGGACAGGGCTACGCCGAGCCCAAAACGATATCGTGAAGAAGTCATTGCTGCTGATTCCGATCTTCTGCGCGTTTTCGGACTGGCGGCTCAATCGCCGTTGACCTGTAGGGCGACCTTGTTGGTCGTGGTCTCGGCGTCTTCGCTGTCCTTGCCGACCATGAGCGTGTACTCGCCGCTGTCGATGACCCATTTCCCGTTCGCCCCGCCTTCCCAGCGGCGGAGATCGCGGATGCGCAGCGGGAGCTTGGCCTGGACCGTCTGCCCCGCCGGGACCGAGACTCGGGCGAAGCTCTTGAGCTCCTTCCACGGGCGCTCGCCGGTGATCCCTTCCGGCTTCGCCGGAGGCTTGACGAAGAGCATCGCGACCTCGTCACCGTCCACCGTGGAGGTGTTCTTGATGTCGACGGTGACCTCGAAGATGGCGTCCTTCGTGACCGGGCCTGCCAGACAACCGTGACTGACGTTCGAGTACTCGAAGGTCGAGTAGCTGATGCCGTGACCGAACGGGAACACCAGGTCGACCGCCTGCTGCTCGACGTACTTCCGGCGGTCGTACTCGCGGTACCCGAAGAAGTAGCCCATGTTCGTGACGGTCTCGGTATCCTTGAACGGCTGCTTGTCGAGCTCGGGCTGAGTCGGCCAAGCCATCGGCATCTTCCCGGAGAAGTTGGCCGCGCCGAAGATCAGCTTGCCGAGCGCCAGCGCGCCGCGTTGCCCCGGGTAGCCAGCCCAAATCGTGGCCTGGCTCTTGTTCGAGTGATCGAGCCACGGCATGTTCACGACCGAGCCGGTCTGCAGGATGATCACCGTCGGCTTGTTCAAGTCCAGGACGCTCTTGATGAAGTCGTTCTGACCTGCCGGCAGATCGAGCGTCGAGCGATCGCCGCCGGTCGAAATCGCGTACTCCTCGCCTTCGTCGCCAGGAGAGTAGCCGACCGCCACCACGATGGCGTCCGCACCCGTGGCCGCCGCGGCCGAGTTACCCGGCGGCAACACCGTCACGCCCGACGGCGCGGTCTGCGCGATGCCCGCGTGCGGACCCACGGAGCGCGTGGGGTCGGCGTTGACGCGGCTCGAACCTCGATCGCCGAGGGCCGGATCGGTCGCGTACTTGAAGGTGCACTTGCGCGTGGCCATCTGTCCCTGGCCAGTCGGGTTGTCGTCGGTGACGCCGCAGCTCTTCGGCGCGGAAGAGCTGACGAGGATGAACTCCTGATCAGGGCCCACCACCGCGACGCTCGCGATGTCCTTCAACGGCAGCACCGGCGCGGCCGGCGCGAGCCCGTTCGTGAGGAGCACGGCGCTCTTGAGCTCCGCTTCCTCGGCCAGCGCCTCGTTGGCCTTGCCTCCCGGCGAATTGGGATCGATGGAGCCGCCGACCATCGTGGACGCCGGGGGTTTGAGGCTCCAACCGTCGGTGCTGAGCGCGCTCTTGAAGCGGTACTTCTGCGTGAGCACGCGCTGTGCCGCCTCCTTGACGAGCGACTGATCGGCCTGTGCGAGCGTGCTCTCCGAGTAGTGGAGGGTCCAGGGGACCTCGATGTCCGTCCCGGCGACCACGGCGTCCTTGGTCACGCTCAGAGCCACCGCGGAGTCCGGCACCGTCTGATCACCCGGCATGGCCCACCAGTCGGTGATCACGAGTCCCTCGAACCCGAAGCCGTTCTGCGCGACGGGGGCCTTGAGGATGTCCCGGAGCAAGTGCGGGTTCTGCGTTGCCTTGACGCCGTTCACCAGGTTGTACGACGCCATGATGCAGCCGACGGCGCCGTCCTGAACCACCATCTCGAAGTGACGTCCGTAGATCTCGCGCAGCGTCTGCTCGGTCATCACGGCGTCGTTCTTCGAGCGGAACTTCTCGATGTTGTTCGCCGCGAAGTGCTTGGCGCACGCCACCACGTACTCTTGTACGCCGACCGTGTAGGCCGAAGCCATGCGACCGATGTGGTACATGTCCTCGCCGTAGGTCTCCTGCGTGCGGCCCCAGTAGGGGTGCCGGATGATGTTCATGCAGGGGCCGAGGTTCATGTTGTTGAGTGACGCAGCGGTCTCGTCACCGATCGCGGCGCCGATGCGCCTCTCGAGAACCACGTCCCACGACGCGGCGCGCGCGGACGGAGCGGGGAACGCGGTCGCGTAGTTGTTCTTGTCGTTCGTCCGGTTGTGCTGCCCGGCGTCGAGGTTCACGCCGCGACCGGCGTCACGGTAGTTGTACCCGCGGATCGTGCCGATGCCCGGCACGTCGACGTCGGGGCTGCGCTCGATGTCCTGATAGTTCTTGTTGCCGACGGGCACGCCCATCATCTGGCTCGCCAGGTGCGCCGGCTGCATCGAGCTGACGGTGTCGTTGACCGCGTCCGCCACTTCTTGCGAGACGCAGTAGGTCTGCATCGAGCTGGTGTCGAACTGTTGCGAGCCGGCCGCTTCGCAGCTGAACTGCGGGCCCGTCACGGGCGTGCAGATCGTGCTCTTGAAGTTGCCACCCGGATTGCCCGTCGAAGAGCTTCCGCCGGCGCCCGAGCCCTGCTTCGACGCTTCGTACGCGTCGAGGGTCTCGGTCGTGTGACCGCAAGCCGCGGCGGATCCCAACACGATGAGCGACGTGAGCGAGGTGAAAGCAAAGGTGGAATGTCTCATGAACGCGAACTCCTTCGGGCGAGTGCTTCGCACTCGGAGGCAAGCAAGGCGGGGTCGAGGCTTACTCGCCCGGCGCGGGAACCGAAATGAACAGGGCTAAGGCGAAGAGAATCACTCATGGGGGACGCTACTCTTGCGCGCCGGGAGCTTCCCCCGCTACGCGCACCATCGACGATCGAACGAGTCTCGAAACGGCGCCGGGTCATCGCGGCCGATGCGGGCAAGGAAGGAGAGGGTCGCCGCACCCGATTGAGCGATATTCCCGGCGGGTGACGCTTTTGATCACCCGAGCTCCACATCCGTTTCTCCCGAGCATTCGCGATCTCTCGAGCTTTCGAGAGAAGACGGTGCCCGAGAACGCCGACGACACAGCGCGCCGTCGACCCGAACAAGGAAAAGACGCACGAGGGCCATCAAGCGGCCCGCACCATCAAGTACCACGAGTTATCGATAACTGAAAGCATATTTTGACAATCCGCGGGACACCGGTGGCCTCGACGGCAAACCCCGGAACCGATTCCAGAAGCTCTGAATGGGAAAACGGGTGTGTGTCATTCTGGCCCTATTTTTAGAGCCGCTTCGCTCAGGTTCTGCCGAATGCGTTCGAGCTCGGAGGCGGCAACCGCGAGCCCTGCGTCGACTCGCGCGAGCACGGTTTCGCAGGCGCGTTTGCTCGTCTGGTAGTCGCCGAGCCAGTAGGTCGCAACGGCGAGCTCATCGAGGAGCCGCCAGGTGTAGACGCTCTCGACGACGAACAGCCGATCGGGGGGCCGCGGAGTTTCCACGCCTGCCTTTGCGAACAGCGCGGCCATCGCGAAACCTTTCCTCATCCGATAGTAACGAGCGAGCTCGTACAGCGGCTCGGCGCGCAGCGGTCGAAGGTTGTAGGCAGCGAGGAGCTCTCCGAGAACCACGGCTTCGGGCTTCTCGAGACGCACGGAGACGCGTCCCGCTTCGAGCTGGGCCATGAACCGTTCTTCGTCCCATCCGTGCGCCATGCTGGCGCGCTTCTTGTAGGCCGCGAGCGCTTGCTCGAGGAGCCCCGCGTCGCGGTACGACTGGCCCAGATAGAATTGGCTGCGTGCGTCATTGGGATTGCGAGCGAGCTCGTCCTCGAGGAGCCGTGCGTCCCGCAAGAATTTTTCTTCCTGCGTCACCGCGTGAGACTTCGCGCCTTGGCCGTGGTGATAGCGGATCCACACGTCTTTTCTGAGCTCTCGCCGGAGCTCCTGCTCCACCACGAGATAGTTGTGCACCGGGCCCTCCCACCGGTAGCGACCGCTTCGGATGTTCACTAGGTGCGGCACTGCGTAACGAACATCGCCCTGGTGCTTCTCGATCTCGTAGCTGACCCCGGGCTCGAGCTTCTCGTAAAAGAGAGGATCGGAGACGCCGAGCTCTTCGTCCGCGTCGATGAAAAGTAGCCAGTCCGCCTTGTCGGCGGCGACGGCGAGCTCGAGCGCTTGCTGGCGGTTGGTCCCGAAGTTGACCCAGGGCCGCTCGTGGACCTCACCGTCGATCCCGTATCCGCTCATCTCGCGCTTGATGAGGGCGATGGTGTCGTCCGTCGAGCCCGTGTCGACGATGACGTAGTACCCGATGTAGTCCTTCAACGAGCGGAAGAGGCGAGGGAGCACGTTCACCTCGTTCTTCACGATCATGTTGAGACAGATCTTGCTCGCCGGGCGCGGCATCGAGGCGGAACATGCCACTCTGCGGAGAGTCTCGCGAGTGGATATGAAAGGCTGCCTGAAGATGAACGCCGGATGTCCCGGGCCGTAAGAAAATTACGAGGACCTTTCAGCGGAGCATCGCCGATGCACATCGGCGCAGGTATTGGAAGGCACTCTTACCAATTCGTCCGGCCGCGTGATCGATTTCTGAGGAGCCGGGAATGGAATTGGGAATTCAAACGGCAGACCAAGTCACGTAAGCTGCGCCCGGTTTTCGAAAGTGGGAGCGCCAATTTCGGCTCTCCTCGGCAGCCGGCGCAAAGCTCGCCGGCCCTTACTCCCCGAACCTCGGGGATCGAGTGATCGATCCCAAAGGCTCTGGGAATAGGAGCATTCAAAGGAAAAAACATGGACAAGTCCTTCCTTCCCGTTTCCGCGATCGTTCTCGGCTTTCTCGCTTCGGGCTGCTTCGGTGGCGAAGATGAGACGCCCTCCAAC
>JAEZYO010000742.1 GCA_023419055.1 Pseudomonadota bacterium
CGTTCCCCGCGCCTGCGCGGGGCCTCGCGCGCGCGGCTCCGGTGAGCGGCGTCCAGGCGCACGCCGCGGCGCTCGTGATCGCCACTCTCGGCTCACCCGTGCGCGACAGCATCGAGGCAGACGTCGAGTTCCTCTCCGCGGCCTTGTCGAACGGGCTCTCGCCGTTGCGCCGCGCGGCGGTGGAGGCGCTCGCGCAGGTGGGCAGCACGCTGGGCGTGGACGCCGTCGCCTTCGCGCTCACGGACGAAGAGCCGGAGGTGCGGCTCGTGGCCGTGCGCGCGCTCGGCCGATTGCGGGCGCCGGACGGCGCCGTCGTCGGCCTCTCGCACCTGATGGCGCTGGTCGAGCGCCCGAGTGATCCGGACATGTTCGCCGCGGGGCTCGAGGCGCTGGGAGAAGCCGGCGATCCGCGCGCGTTGCCCATCCTGCGCCCCATCGTGCGTTCGGGCGAACCGGTCGCGGCGGTGGCGGCGATCGAGGCGCTGGCGTCGTTCCCCGGCGGCAGGCGAGTGGAGGCGCTGATCGACGGCCTTTCTCACTCCGATACGGAGGTCGTGAAGGCCGCGATGCGGGCGCTCTCCGAAGCGTCCGACGCGCGCGTGCTCGTCCATCTGGGCGCCTGCCTGGATCACGAGGGCTGGGACGTGCGGAGGCTCGCGGCGGATCTGCTCTCCACGGCGGGCGATCCGGCCATTGGCCTCTTGCGTTCGCGGCTTCGCATCGAGGACAACCCGCTTGTCAAGGACGCGATCGGACGCGCGCTCGAACAGATGGCGGGAGTTCGGCAGACGCCTCCGCCGGCCCGAGGGAGCTGGCGCCCGAGATGACGCGCGGAGTCCAGTCACGCACCTACCTGAGCCTCGACGAGTTCAGGTTGCTCCGCGATCTCATCTACGAGCACGCCGGCCTTCACTTCGACGAAGACGCGCAGTTTCTCTTCGAACGGCGGCTGAGCGAGCGCGTCGAGGCGCTCGGCCTCGACAGCTTCCACACCTACTACAAGTACCTTCGCTTCAACGCCCTCGGCCCCGGCGAGCTCGAGGAGGCCACCGAGCGGCTGACCACGAAGGAGACCTACTTCTTCCGGCAGGAGTACCAGCTTCGAGCCTTCAAGGACGAGCTCTTGCCGCGCCTTCGGAACGACCTCATCGACAAGAAGCGCCTGAACATCTGGAGCGCCGGGTGCGCGACGGGGGAAGAGGCCTACACGATCGCGATGCTCGTCCTCGAATCGGAGCTCTTCCAGGGCTGGGACGTGCGCATCGCGGGCAGTGATATTTCCAAGCACAGCGTCGCGTTCGCCCGTCGTGGCGTCTACCGAGAGGCGTCCTTTCGGACCACGCCTCCCGACCTTCGCTCGAAGTATTTCACGGCCGGTCGCGAGGGCGCCTGCGTCGTCGATTCCGTCCGGCGACTGGTGCACTTCGGCCAGCTGAACCTCACCGACTCGACTCGCTCGGCCATGGTCGGCAGGGTGGACGTCGTATTTTGCCGCAACGTCCTCATCTATTTCGACCTTTCCTCGCGGCGCAAGGTCATCGACAATCTCTACGATCGTCTCTTGCCGGGCGGCTACCTCTTGCTCGGCCACTCCGAGTCACTGCTCAATCTCTCGACTGCCTTCGAGCTCGTCCACCTGCGTGAAGATCTCGTTTACAGAAAGCCGCTGGCGTCCGAACGCTGGGATAGGAGCCGTTCATGACTGACCTGAAGTCGAAAGGCCCTCTCAGGGTGATCATCGTCGACGACTCGGCCTTCAATCGCCGGAGCATCGCCGACATCTTGAGCGGAGTCCCGGACGTCGAGGTCGTGGGAAAGGCCGCTGACGGCGAAGAGGCGCTGCGCCTCGTCACCACCCTCCGTCCCGACGTCATCACCCTCGACCTCGAGATGCCGAGGATGGACGGTTTTACCTTCCTCCGCATCTTGATGACCAAGATGCCGCTGCCGGTGATCGTGGTCTCGAGCTACAGCCAGAAAGAGAACGTCTTCAAGGCGCTCGAGCTCGGCGCGCTCGACTTCATCGCCAAGCCGGATCGCTACATCGACCCGGACCTGGTCGGCCTGCGTGAGGAGCTCGTGCGCAAGGTCATGCTGGCTCGCAGCATCCGCAGCGCGGCTCAGCGTCGCATGCCGGAGCCGGTGGTGCCGCGCCCGCCGGAGGCGCGCTCTTCCGTCGTGCAGCCGCCGCGCCACATCGTGGCCGTCGCCTCGTCGACGGGCGGGCCGAGCGCGATCATCGAAATCTTCGCCAAGCTTCCGCAGAACTACACGAGCGGCCTCGTGATCGCGCAGCACATGCCGGACAAGTTCACGCGCACCTTCGCCGAGCGTCTCGATCGTCGGGGCCCCCTGCGGACCGCCGAGGCTCAGGAAGGGGACATCGTCGAGGCCGGGACCGCGTTCGTGTGTCCCGGGCGCCAGTGCATGGAGCTCGATCTCGGGCCGAAGGGCTACCGCCTGCGCCTGAAGTCCCCCGAGGAGGCCGATCGTTACGTCCCGAGCGCCGACCGCATCATGCGCAGCGTCGCTCGAGTCGCCGGGCGGCGCGCCGTGGGCGTCGTTCTCACGGGGATGGGGGACGACGGGCTCGCCGGTGCGCGCGCCATCGTGGAGGCGGGGGGCGTCGTCGTCGCCGAGAGCGAGGAGTCAGCGGTGGTCTACGGCATGCCCGGAGCCGTCGTGCGAGCGGGCCTCGCCAGCATGACCCTGTCGCTCGGCGAAATCGGAGAGTGGCTCGCGAGGCTGTGACCGGCTGCGCCCGAGCGGCGCGCGCCGGGCTTCACGGCTGCTCGCGCTTCTCCGGGCGTGTGAGCAGCCAGGTCCCTGTCGCCATCGCCATGGCGGTGAGGAACGAGAGCAGCGCCCAACCCGGGCGAGCGACGCCGAGCGAGTGGCGCGCGAAGATGACCTCGAAGACCTGAACGAAGAGCGCGGTAAGTCCGTAGACCGCCGAGCTGTAGAGCACGGTCTTCCGGAGCCGCCACATCCACTGCACCGAGCGGGGCGTGCTCGGCCAGACTTCGGTCTTGAGGTGGCGAACCCAGAGGTAGATCGGAGTCGCGAGCGCCGCGATGACGCCCACGAGCGCCATGACCGCCTCGGCGCCGGTGAGATCGGAGGAGGTCCCGCGGAACAGGCGAATCACCGCGCCCGAGGCGACGGAGACGTTGATCACGACCCAGAACAACCCGAGCCCGGTAAAGAAGAGGATGCCGGGGCGCGCGAGCTGCACGTTGCGCGTCGTCTCTTCCAGCGCCTGACCGAGCGAGCGCGGAGAGGTGCGATTGAAGAGCGTCTTCGCGGCGCGATCGACGCGGCTCGTCGGCTCCGACTCTTCGGCGGGCGCGGGCGGGAGCATGCTGGTCGTCACCGGCGCGTTTACGGCGTCGAACGCAGCGAGCTCGAGATCGAGCTCATCCATCGACTTGTAACGGTCGGCCAGGCGCTTGGCCATGGCGCGCTGGATCACGAGCTCCAGCGTGAGCGGGATCGAAGGGTCGAGCGCGCTCGGGCGCTCGGGCTCTTGCACGAGCACCGCCGTGAGCGTCGCCATGGGGTCGAGCCCTTCGAACGGCTTTCGGCCGGTGAGCGCGCGGTAGAGGATGGCGCCCACGGCGTAGATGTCCGCGCGCGCGTCGACACGGTCGCCGCGGGCTTGCTCCGGCGCCATGTAGTCCGGCGTGCCCATGACCATGCCGGTCTTGGTCAGGTTTTCACCGCCGCCGTCGGCGAGCTTCGAGATGCCGAAGTCGAGCACCTTCACGTCGGTGCGCTTGAGCTTGGCGACGTCGCCGGTGAGAAACACGTTCTCGGGCTTCACGTCGCGGTGAACGATGCCCTGCGCGTGGGCCGCGCCGAGCGCCTGGCAGACCTGGCGCACGATGCGAACGGCCTCGGGGACCGGAAGCTTTTTGACCTTGTCGAGGTAGTCTCCGAGCTGCTCACCCTGAAGGAGCTCCGCGACGATGTACGGCTGCCCGTCGGCGGTCACGTTGACGTCGAGCACGTTGACGACGTTGGGGTGACCGATCGAGGCGGAAGCCTCCGCTTCGCGCTGGAAGCGGGTCACGACCTCGGGCTGGCGAGCGAGCTCCTGGTGCAGGAGCTTCACCGCGAAGCGCTTCTTGTGCAGCCGTGAGTGGCGAGCCTCGTAGACCCGGCCCATCCCGCCCTCGCCGAGCACACGGATGATCTCGTAGGTGCCGTCCAGCACCTGTCCCACCAAGGGATCTTCACCCTCCGGAGCGTCTTCGAGCGGCGTCGCGTCTCGGGGGCAGACGCGAAAGTCCCCGGGATAGCGAGCGCCGCACGAAGGGCAGCGACGGGAGTTCAGTGCCGCCAAGGAGGGCAGCGTGCCCCGCCCGGTCCTCGTCGACGACGGGGTGACCGGGGGCGGGGGAAGTGGCCTCACGGGCCGCAAATCCGCCATGAGCCGCTCATCCTAGCGCTGCCCTGCGAGCTCGGGGGACCCGAAACGCTCTGCCGAAACGTAGGAGAGGAGCTAACTTATCGTTTTACAACGACAAATACAGTGGCGCCCTTACGGTGGACCAGCAGCAGCAGCTTCTCGCCCGCACCTTTGTACGCAGCTTCGAACTCGGCCACCGTATTGACCGGCTTGCGATTCACCTCGAGCAGGACGTCGCCTGGACGGAGGCCTGCCGCTGCCGCGGGACTCCCCGGCTTCAGGCGCTGAACGACGACACCCTTCTGAACCTCGGCAGCGATGCCGAACGCGCGCCGCGCCTCGGGCGTGAGCTCCCCGACCGTGAGGCCGTCGAGCACGCCGCTTTGCGGTCCGGTCTGAGGCGCGTTCGACGAGGCGACTCCCTCCTCGGAGGGCATGTCGCCGAGCTCGGCCACGACGCTCACCGTCTGGCCCTCGCGAACGATCTCGAAGGTCGCCTTCTTGCCGGAGCCGATCCCCGCCACGTAGTTCCGGAACTGCCCGGTGCTGTCGATCGCGCGGCCGTCGACCTTGGTCACCACGTCGCCGCGGCGGAAACCTGCCTTGGCGGCGGGGGTACCGGGCCTCACGTCCGAAATCAGAATGCCGCGGCTGACGGGCAGCTTCATCGCCGACACGAGCTCTTGATCCACGTCCTGGATCGAGACGCCGAGCCAGCCACGCGTGACCTTCCCGAACTTCTTCAGGCTGTCGAGGATCGGAGACGCCATGTTGCTCGGGATCGCGAAGCCGACGCCCTGGTAGCCGCCGCTCCGGGAGAGGATGGCGGTGTTGATACCGACCAGCTTGCCCTCCATGTTCACGAGCGCGCCGCCCGAGTTGCCGGGGTTGATGGCCGCGTCCGTTTGAATGAAGTCCTCGTAGTCGATGATGCCGAGGTCGGCCCGGCCTTTGGCGGACACGATGCCCATGGTGACCGTCTGGCCGACGCCGAACGGGTTGCCGATGGCGAGCACCACGTCGCCGAGGCGTAGGTTCGTGGCGTCGCCGAACTGAATCGGCGAGAGGCCGCTCACCTGACCCTTGAGCTTGAGGAGCGCGAGATCGGTCTTGGGATCGGTCCCGACCACCTCGGCGTCGAACTCGCGCTTGTCGTAGGTAGTGACCTTGATCTCCGAGGCGTCGGACACGACGTGATTGTTCGTGACGACGTAGCCGTCGCTGCTCACGATGACGCCCGAGCCGAGCCCCTGCTCTTTGCGCTCTTCACTCCCGGGAGGACCGAAGAACGGAAAGAACATCGGCTGCTGAGGCGTGCGGCTCAGCTTCGTCATCGCGATGTTCACGACCGAGGGCAGCGCCTTCTCCGCGATGTCCGCGATGGTCGAGCTCCCGCCCGCCTGGGCGAGCGCCGGGTGGGGCAGCACCGTCACCGGCGAATTCCCGCCTTCCTGCTTGTTCTCGGCGCGTGCCGGGTGGCTGTTGGCTCTGGTGCACGCCGAGAGACCCGAGAGGGCGAGCGAACCAGCGACGACAGAAGCAGCAAGGCGCGATCCGAAACGAAGGCTCGGCATCCGAAAGGTACTCCTCAAGGCCGCGGTGGAAGATAGGGACGGCCCGTGGCCCTTGCAACCACGCAGGCC
>JAEZYO010000749.1 GCA_023419055.1 Pseudomonadota bacterium
CGCGCGCGCGCGCGCGCGAGGCCGCGGAGGCCGGCCTGTTCGCCGCGAAGGCCGTGGTCGGCGAGGTAGCGCTCAGCGCCGAAGAGGGCGCGACCATCTTCGTGGACGGCACGGAAGAAGGGCTGAGCCCGCTCCCCGACGCGCTTTATCTCACGCCGGGGAGCCACCAGCTCGAGGCGCGCAAGGACGGAAAGGTGGCGAAGGCGACCATCGTCGCCAAAGCCGGCGAGGCCAGCGAGTTCGCGCTCAGGTTCACGGCTCCCCCCTCCCCCGGAGCAGGCCCGAGGAGCTCCGAGCTGCCGGGCACCGAGCCCGGCGCGCCGCCGGAAGAGGATCGCGGCACCGGGCGCGGGCGCGAGCCGTTCTTCAGCTGGGTCGGGCACACTCCCCTTGCGTGGGTGGGCGGCGGCCTGACGGTCGCCGGCATCGCGGGCGGCATCGGCTTCGGCGTGGGGGCGCAGCAGAACTACGACAACGCGGACAACATCGCCGATCAGATCCGCGTCGCAGCGGCGGCAGACGAGACTTCTACGACGGGGATCTGCTCCGATCCCCGGGCGGTCCTCCAGAAGGGCAGCAACGTGCCTGCGGCGCGCCTCGATCAGGACGCGGCCGAGTACCGAGACGCGTGTCGGAAGCACGAGGACAACGTCTCTCAGGGGGATACCATGAAGACGCTCTCGATCGTGAGCTGGGGCGTCGCGGGTGTGGCCGCCGTCGGCACCGTCGTCTACTACTTCGTCGACGCCGAGGAGGGGCCGCCGAAATCGTCGCGCAAGGCGGCGCCCCCCGTGCGGGTCGGAGCCACCATCGCGCCGGGCCACGGCTTCGTCACCCTTCAGGGTAACTTCTAGTCCGCGGATTTCGGACCCTTGAGGAGCCAGCCTCGGAAGGTGCTGCGCGGAACCTTGGCGGCCCGGGCAGCTCGGCTCACGTTGCCCCTGTGCTCGGCGAGCAGCAGCGCGGCCCGTTCCGGATCGAGCGCCGGCGCCGTCGCGCGGCGTTCGACGGCGGGCAGATCGACGTGGTGAGCCAGGATTTCTTCCTCCGACGTGGCGAGCGCTGCTCGGTAGAGCACGCTTCCCAGCTCCCGTACGTTCCCGGGCCAGTCGTACTCCTCGAGGCGCGCGAGCGCAGCGCTCGAGAGCCTCTTGTCGCCGACGTCCGCGCGCATGCGCGACAGCAAAGAGCGGCTGAGCGCGGGGATGTCGCCCTTCCGCTTCCGCAGCGGCGGCAGCTCGATCGTCGCGGCGGCGAGCCGATGGAAGAGATCGGTGCGGAATCGCCCGAGCTCCACCCGCTCGGCGAGCCTCGCCCAGCTCGCTGACACGATGCGCACGTCCACCGTCGTCGAGCGTGGCGCTCCCATCGGCCGCACCACGCCGTCCTCGACGACGCGCAAGAGCTTTGCCTGAATCGAGGGCACGAGGTCCGCGATCTCGTCGAGGAAGAGCGTGCCGCGGTGAGCTTGCTCGAAGGCGCCGGCCCGGTTCACCGCCGCGCCCGTGTACGCGCCGCGCCGGTGGCCGAAGAGCTCGCTGTCGGCGAGCGACTCCGGGAAAGCGTTGACGTTGAGCGGCACGTATTCCCCGGGGCGTCCGCTCAACGCGTGCAGGGCGCGCGCGACCACGTCCTTCCCGGTACCGGATTCACCTTGGAGGAGTACCGGTACACGGGACGCGGCGTAGCGCCGGATCTGCTCCGCCACCCGGCGCATGGGCGCCGAGTTCCCGATCAGGCCAGGCACCTCGGGCGCGTCACCCCGCGGTCCCCGAGCGTCGTCCTCCTGCCGGAGCGTCAGCGTGGTCCGGCCGATCACGAACGTTGCGCCGTCCTCCGAAAGCAGCGCCACCGCGACCCGCGCAGGTCCCACGAAGACGCCGTTCTTGGATCCCAGGTCCCGCACCTCGATGGTGTGCTCGCGACACAGGATCTCGCAGTGGCGCGCGCTCACCGCTGGGTCGTCGACCCGAAGGTCGGCGCCCCTCCCGGCTCCGACGACGATCGGCCGCCCCGGCTCGAGAGGAAAGCACCCGCCCGAGTCACGTGCGGCCACCTCGAGGGACCAGCGACCTCGAGCGCTCGGATGACCGATTTCCATCGTATCCCCGGCCCGGCCGTCGGGCCCTTCGTCGTTGCTGCGATAGAACATGGGGTCTGTGCCGATTCTTCGGCTCGAGCTCGGTGCCGGTTGCGCATTTCTCGACTCGAGCCCTCCCCCAGAATTGTGATCCCTCGGCTTAGAGCGCTTGGTCGAGGCTTGGGCAGGTGCTAACTAGGCCACCCATGCGAAGCGCCGGCCTCGTAGTTCTCGGAGCCTCAATGCTGCTCGCTCCGTTCGCCCGAGCACAGACGGGGACGGAGCCCGGAAAGCCTCCCGCATCTCCACCGGCGGCGCCCGCCACGCCGCCCGACGCGGCGGCGCCAACCACTCCCCCCGAGCAACGAGCCCCCGAGCCTCCTCCGGCCACGACTCCGGCGGAACCGACCGCGGCGCCTGCAAGCCCGACCTCGCCCACGCCCGAAAGCGCGGGCGACGGCGTGAACAAGTTCGTCGTCGTGGATGATCGCGAACCCGAGCCGCCCCTCATTCCCAACGCGACCGATCGCCTGGGAGGGCACTTTTCGCTCGCGGCGGGTGCTGGCGTCGCGTTCCCGTTCGGCAAGCTCCAGAGCGGCCTCGCCACGACGGACGTCTTGAATCCGGGCTGGATGTTCTCGCTCAACGCCGGCATCGGCGTGAGCCGCTCGCTGGTCCTCGGAGTGTGGGGTCAGTACGCGCTCTACGGCAGTGAAGACGATTGCGCCCTCAGCGCGACGCCCGCCTCCGGCGGCACACTCGACACCAGCTGCGACGGGAACGGTTTCGCCGTAGGTCCCTTCGTTCGCTATCACCTCGTGCAGGGCCTCCGCTACGACCCCTGGGTGCTTGCCGGGCTCGGGTACCGGAAGACCACGGTCTCCACCAACCACGGCGACGAGGACTTCTCCGGCATCGAGTGGCTCCATCTCGAATTCGGCGGAGATTGGTACCCTACCAGCGTCATCGGTTTCGGCCCGTACCTGGGCTTCGACTGGGGGATCTACGGCGACCATCCGGGCGGCGACGCCTCGAGCCACTTTCAGCTCACGACCGGGCTCCGCATCAACCTGGACGTACCCGGTAAATGAACCAAGGCGCGAGCCGTACTGGCCCGCGCCTCTGCCACGACGCTTCCGCTCGTAGGAAGGCCCAGGGGCGCTCCGTTCTCTCGAACCGAGCGCCCCTCGCCGTTTCGGCTCAGGTCGCGACCGCGATCCCGAGCGCCTTGCGCACCTGCGAGAACTCCTCGCTCACGAAGTAGAGCAGGAGCTCCTTCATCTTCTCCGCGGGAGTCAGATCGCCGGGCAGCTGCTGCTCCGCGCCGATGATCTTCTTCGCGATCTCGAGATCGCCGGAGACGATCAAGCCCGAGCGGCAGGCGGTGATCTCGACGGCCTGGTTCCACTTCTTGATGTTGGCGATGGCGCCCTCGTCGATGAAGCGCTTCACCACCATCCGCAGGCCTTCGAGCTGGACGGGCTCCATGTACTTCGCGAGCTCTTGCGCGGTAGCGCGGATCTGCGCGGCCATGTCCTGCGGCATCGGGGTGTTCGGTGCCGCAATCATGACGCCAGCGAACAGCATGATCGTGAGCTCCGCCTGGGTCGGAAAGAGCGTACGAATGAAGTGCTCGCCGCGGTAGTACGCGAGATGCTTGCCGCACATGAACGTGAGCTCTTGCGGCTGGAACCCGGTGAGCACCGTCTGCCCTGCGACAGACGCCGGCGGCGTCGCCGGCACGGCCACGATCGCGCCGGGCACGTCGTTTCGCACGTAGAGCTCCGGCGCCTGGACGCCGAGCACCTGCGCCGCCCAACCGAACGTCTTGGCGAACGTCACGGTCGAGGTCGCCGGATCTTGACGGAAGCGCTTGTCCAGCACCGGGGTCTTACCCTGTGCCTGGAGCTGCGCGACCTTCGCTCGGAGCGCCGCAGGAGCGATCATCTCGAAGATCTTCGAGACGTACAGGTTCTCGTCCGTGTGGAACACGCACTTGACCCAGAGCTCGTTGTTCAGGCGTCCCTTCACCGCGAGCATGCCCTGCGGGCGGTAATCCTCGAAGAAGCGCTGCTCTTCCTCGTCCGTCTGCTTGAGGAAGGCCATCGCCGCCGCGAGGCACCAGGCCTCGTCGTACGACTGCTTGTGGAGGTACAGCCGGTAGAGCGCCTTGTACGGCTCGATCGCCAGCGGATCGGTCGCCAGGATCGTGCGCTGCTCCGCGATCGCCTCGTCCCAGCGCTCGCCGACTTCGTAGAGCTCGGCGAGGATCTGGTGCACGAGCTGGTCACCGGGCTTGGTAGCCACCGCCATCTTGAACGCCTCGATCGCAGCGTCGGTCTGCTGCAGGCGATCGCGATAGATGAGGCCGAGCTGGTGCCAGAGCGTGTGCTCGAGGTCACTGTTGCCCTTGCCCGCGATGCGATGAAGCATCTTGCGGTAAGCGCGCTCGAGCTGCTTCCAGTTGCGCTGCTGAGTCAGCACCTTGTTGATGCGCTCGAACGCTTCGAGGAAGCTCGGGTTGAGATCGAGCGCCTCGTTGAAGAGCTCGACCGCGCGATCCAGATCCTCGAGCTTGTCGCGGTAAATCTGCGCCTGGGTGAAGATGTAGCGCGACTTGATCTCGGGCCTGGTCTCGAGCTCGCTGATGGCCGACAGGGTGTCGATCATCTGCTGCCACTCGCCGGCCTGCTGGTAGAGCTGGAGCAGCTTGTGGAGCAGGACGTGATCGGTGGGCTTGAGGTCGCGGGCCTCCTCGAGCGCCTCGATCGCCTTGTGCGGGTTCTTTTCCTTGTCGCTCCAGATATCCCCGATCTCGTTGAGGATCTTGTAGCGCTCCTCGCCGTCCATCACGGCGTCGAGGATCTGGCGCTTGTAGGCGGCGACCTGCTTCCAGTCGTTCGACTTGCCGTAGATGTCGACCAACGCTTCGAGGGTCGGCCGGTGATCGCTGGTGAGACCTAGGGCCTTCTCGAAATTGTTGATCGCCTGCTTCGCCTGCCCCTGCTCGCGCTTGATGCAGCCGAGCCGGTAGTAGACGTCCGTGCGCGGCTCGAGATCCTCCTCGCCGAGCGCGGTCAGCACCTTCTGGTAGTTGGTGAGAGCAGAGGGCCAGTCCTGCAGCTGGAAGGCGACGTCCGCGATACCGCGGATCGTCTCCTGATCGGTGAGGTCGAGCTGGTTCGCCGTCGTGTAGGCCTTGAGGGCCTTCTCGTACGCGCCCAGCGCAGCCTGAACCTTGCCGAGCAGCTTGTGGAGCATGTGCTGCTCTTGCCGGTCGCGGTTCTTGCTCTTCTTGACCAGGAGCTCGGCGAGGGGCTCGGCCTGCTGCCAGCGCTCGGTGCGGATGTACTCTTCGACGAGCGGCAGCGCTGCCTCCTCCGAGTCCGGATCCGACTGGATCGCGAGCTCGTAAGCCTGCACCGCGAGCTCGTGCTCGGAGAGCATCTCGTCGCGCAGCTTGCCGAGCTCGACCAGGAGCTTGGCGCGGGCGCGCGGCGCCTGCGTGTTCGACTGCTCCTGCTCGAGGTAGCGCGCAGCGCGATCCCAATCCGACTCGTCGATCGCGATCGTGCGCAGCGCGGCGAGCGTCGGCAGGTGCGTCGGATCGAGATCCAGGGCCATCTCGAAGCGCTCCTGCGCCTGCGAGCGATCGCCGAGCTTCTCGTCGAGCGACTTACCGATGCGGTAGTACATCTCGACGCGCTGCGAGCCGTCGCTCGTCAGATCCGCCACGCGGGTCATCGAGTCGATCGCCTGCGCCGCGTCGCCCTGCTTCTCGTAGAGCTTGCTCAGCGCCTCGAGCGCCGCGACGTTGGTGTCGTCGAGATCGACGATGTTGCGGTAGGCGTCGATCGCGCGATCGACGTCGCCCACCACCACCGCGTA